>JAIECF010000026.1 GCA_029068655.1 Muribaculaceae bacterium
CGAAAGGGATTGTGAGGCTCTTTCTTTATTCCGACCGATATGGCAGTAGAATACACACTTTGGATGCAGAAAACGAAAGAGGGAAGCGAGGTCAAGGATTCGCTCTCCGCTTTCGGGTTTGCTGTGTGCGCTATTCCGTGGCCTTCGGAGGAAACAGAGGATGTGTCGGTGCGCGTGTGGCCCGGTCAGCACGGAGAGGACGCATACATTCCCCCAAGCGGATTGAAACTGAAAGCGTATGACGTGGAGGTGGAGTTCTGTTTTAAGTCTTCAGTCTTGAGTCTTGAGTCTTCAGAAGGCTCCGCTTATGAGGCATACAAGGCTTTGCGCAACTATCTGACCGGGATTGACGGAAGCGGTGGGGAACTGAAAATCTATGATCCCTATTGGCGCAGAGGACGCAAAAAGGTGCGTGTGAAGAAAATCGGTGACTTAGACCCTCACCGCTCCAATGTGGATGAGGTGCTGTCCGCTAAGGTGACTTTCCGCGTGGCTGATCCGGTTACGGAAATCGGTGTCGGCAAGGATGCAAACGGTAACATTGTAAGTTTGGGTGCAGTATGAGTTGGGAGATTAAGAGCAAGAACAACGAGGTCAAGTTTGAGGTCGGGAAGGTAGAGTATAACGACGAATGGATGCAGGAGCGTTATGTAACCGTCACGATCGAATCCCCTGCGCCCATCAACTTTCAGATAGGCGACTATCTTATCTACAGAGGGGAGAGGTTTGAGATAAACTATGACCCCGGCAAAATCAAGTCGGCAGAGGCATACGACAAGGGAGATGCTTTCCGCTATGAAAACGTGAAGTTCAACTCGCTTGCAGATGAACTGACGCGGTGTGACTTCTTAGATGTTGTTCTCAATGACAACCAACTTCACTTTACCGGGTTGCCCAAATTCAGTTTCTATGGAGGAGTGAAGACGCTTGCGGATAGGATCCAGGCTAACCTGGACAGGGCTTATCCGGGGATGTGGACTGTGGAATGCCTCTCTAACGGAGCCGGAGGCTCCGACACCGGGACAAACAGCGATATTGAATTGAATGTCGCAGTTGATACCATCAAGGTGTCGGGTGCGCTGGAGATACTTGTCAATCAATTCAAGACATACTACACTATCAAAGGGCGCACACTCACTATCGGGGCGGCTGGCGTTCCGGCTGACCATCTTTTCAAGTATGGCAAGGGTAACGGGCTCTATGAAATTGAGGAAAACGCGGAGGCAGACCAGCAGATTGTAACAAGACTTCGCGCCTACGGCTCTACGCGGAATATTCCGCATCGCTATTACAATTCGCTGACGGACGCTGACGGCGTCAAGCTGATACCCGATAATATGGCGGTGCAGTATCTTATGCTTCCGTCGTTCCCTTATACCACTCAAGACCCCTATATTAACTCCAAAAACATTGACGCGCTCGGAGTGAGGGAAGGTACTATCTTCTTTGACGGAAGCGGTGAGTTGGAGGAAATCTACCCATCAATCGAGGGAATGACCGCAGAGCAACTGAAAGCGGCTGGCGTACCCTGCAATGCCGAGGGCGCGCTTGACGTGCTTGTGAGTGCGGAGCAGATGACTGATAACGGTGTCGGCAAGATTGAGGGGGATGCTTTTGAGGGGAACGCTACCACTACGGCAGAGCCGGAGACGTTCAAGGTAACTATAAAAGACGTTGGCTTTGACATCAACGACCATATCATTGAGGGCAATTCGGAGAGTCCTACACTTTCCTTCAAGTCCGGAATGCTCGGTGGGCGCGACTTCGAGATTGTGGAGTGCAAGAAGGAGGGTAACAACTATGTGCTGGAACTTAACCGCGTCTATGACGAGGATATAAAGTTGTGGTTCCCTTACAAGGATTACAATGCCAAGAAGGATGATAAGTTCGTGCTTCTCAATATCCGTATGCCGGAGGTCTATATCAAAGCGGCTTCGCAACGTCTTTTGGAGGCGGCGGAGAAATGGCTGGCTAAGAACGACTATTCACGCTCCATCTACGCTCCGAAGATTGACGAGAACTTTATGGCTCGTCAGCATGACGCGGCTATGGCGAGCGGTGGCACTATCAAGAGCCTTCACGATACGCTGTGCGCCGGTATGCAGTTGCTTTTCGAGGATGAAGACCTCGGAATAGACGCGGCTATCTTTATCGACCGTCTTACCATCATCGAGGGCGAGGGTTCGATACCGACATACGAGGTGGTGCTGAAGGAGGAGAAGACTGTCGGACGGCTTGACAAGATGCAGAATCAGATAGATTCGCTCGCGGCAGGGCAGGGGCAGGGTAGCGGTGGCTACAACGCTTCGCAGATCCGGAGTCTTATCAACGCCTACGGCGGTCAGCTATTCCTATCCAAACTGAAAGACGATAGGAGCGCGGGCAAGGTCGCATCAGACAAAGGTTTTGAGGTCGGTGACTTTCTTGCGGGAGTGTCGGGGGCGATGATCGGCATTGACGCGCAGGACGGAGAGTCGTTTGCCGAAGTCGGCAGACTATGGGTTCGCGTGAAGGCTTACTTTGAGTCGCTTACCATCATAGATGCGCAGACGCTTGCAGGGAAGCAATATATCACTCCGGGAGGGTCGGTTAAGATTACCTCTGTGGAGGAAGTTTTCACCTCCGACAAACCTGCTTCGCTGAGAGGGTGGCGTTGCTATTTCCTTTCGGAGCAGGACGGAGAAAAGACGGAGACGAAGATGATCGTGGGCGATCAGGCGATCTCTGAGATGTTCAACGCTAAAGCTGGAACCTCAAACAAAATAAGTAATCACCGCTATTGGCGATTGGTGACCGGTGTCAGCAATGACGCATACGAAGAGAACGGCAACCATTACGGCTATATCGAATTGTCAGCTTCTAACTGCGAGGCTGATAGTGACGTGCCCGAAGAAGGTGACGTGCTGTGCCAACTCGGTTATCAGGGGACTAACAACGCGGAGAGACAGACGGCGATGGTGTTCTCCACCGTTGACGCGGACGCTCCGAGCATCAAGATGTATTCGGGCATCAACTCGTATTCGCTCAACGACAAGGCGATCATATCCTTCGGGCGCGACCCGCTGACAAGCAAGGTCTATTTCCGTCTCGGAAATTCAAGCGCAAAGCAGTATCTTGACTATACTCAGGACGGAGGCCTTAAATTGGCCGGCGAGTTTTCAATTTTAGCAAATTCTCAGATCGGCGGCAAGTCGGTGGCAGACTATATTCTTGACATTGCGCCTGACGCCTATGATGATACGGAATTGAGGGACAAGGTGGATGACGCTCAATCTTCCGCTGACACAGCGCAGAGCACAGCAGACTCGGCCTTGTCGGCGGCAGGCGACGCGCAACAGACGGCAGACAATGCGCAGACCGCGGCCCAGCAGGCTAAGGATGCGGCCGATTCATACAAGTATCTGAAGGAATCGCTTCTTGATGCCACTAAAGGCTCCACGCAGATCAGTGGCGGCCTTATCCTCTCGCGGATGATGGCTCTCGGCTATACGGACAATGCCGACATGTTCCACATCCTCTCGGGAATGAACGGAGCGTATAACGACTCTCTCGGTGTCAAGACTCCGTTCCTATGGGGAGGGGGCACGATGATCGACCTCTTCAATCCCGACGGGACCAAAAAGACGGGGCTGACGGACTATGCCAAGGCGATGATCCGCATGGACGGCTCGTCCTATTTCGGCGGTGGCGCCCACGCATTCAACGCTGACGGCACGGGATGGCTCGGCGACAAGGACAACGGCATAAAGTTTGACGCTCTCGGCAGGATAACCGTAGGGAGCGGTGTCACCATCAACATCAACAACGAGGACAAGGGAATCAAGGAGACCATCGAATCTGTCCTCAACTTCCAATTGGGCTTCGAGAATCTGCTGACTCCGTGCGATGCCAACGGCAACCCTATCTCATGGGCGGAGGCGACGCAATCAGACGGGGCGGGAGGCATCAAGGCGAAGTCGCTGAAGGCTAACGTCGGTCTTTGGTCTGAGTCGTTTGTTTCAGCAAGGGGCAGGAATCCTTGGCAGAACAGCGGGCCGGTCGGTTCCACGTCGCTGAGCGGTCTTGACGATGTGGCCCTATCCAACCTTGCAAGCGGTCAGAGCCTTGTCTACAACGGCACGGAGTGGGTGAATCAGACGATTCAGCAAGGCCTCAATACGACTGAGCTTGCAAACTACCTTACCACGAATAACTACGCCAAGACGGCTGACATTCAGCAGTGGGTGGAAGATAAGAATTATCTTACCGACCATCAGGACATCTACAAGCTGACGTTCCAATCGGGCGTATTCTCTGCAAAGACCTACACGCCAAATTCGTCGGCTCAGACGGTCAATATCCCGACAACGACAAGCCATATCTCCGAGGGAGCAAATCTCTATTTCACGGATGCACGTGCGCAGTCGGCACTTGCAAGCACGGTCTCTGCCCTAAACACTGCAATCGGCACTAAACTTCCGACTGCCACTTTCGATACTTTCAAGAGCGGATATGACTCTTGGAAGTCTGACGTGGATGCTTTCATTGCGGAGTTCGGCTCGATGTTCGACAAGGAGGCCGACTCTTCTCTTCCGAAAGGCTACCGCATCAAGGCTCTCTTCGGTCTATACACCGACGAGTTCCTTTCCGCAAGGGGAATGAACGGCAATAGCGGAGGGGGTGCAATCGGGAATCGTCTTGATTCCTGGAGTGCGTATGTGTCGGGCAATGGCGACGTTCTTTCGGCAGACTTGGGCTATGAACTTAAGCAACGCATAGACAATCTGCCGACAACGAGCGTGAACCCCTATGCGCTGACAATTCAGAAGAACGGCACGGCACTCGGCACTTACGACGGCTCCTCGGCTCTGACGATAAACATCAGCGACGTTGCATCAGCATCTGCATTGTCTACGCACACAAGCAACACCACAATCCACATAACCGCCACCGAGCGGACGCTGTGGAATCAGACGGCCACAAACCTCTCGGCTATCCTCGGCTCGGATGCGAGCGGAGTGATTGACAAGTGGGATGAGATTGTGGCGTTCCTTGCAACGTACACGGAGGCCGACACATTGGCAGGGTTGCTGTCAAATAAGGCCGACAAGACCACTAAGATAAGCGCAGGGACGGGTCTGAGCGGTGGCGGTGACCTCACTGCAAACAGAACGCTCTCATTGGCTACGAGCGGAGTGACGGCAGGGACATATTTCAAGACCACGGTTGACGCATACGGACGTGTGACGGCAGGTAGCAATCCGACAACGCTTGCGGGCTACGGCATCACTGACGCTTATACCAAGACCGAAGCCGAGGGCGCGTTTGTCAAGAAGTCGGGCGACACGATGACGGGGACGCTTAAGATTACCAACGGCTATCTAAATATTAACGGGAGCTACATCACGGGGCTGGACAATGGCGGATTTCAGTTTATGCCGAAAAATAGTCTAACGGCTGAGATGAGCAAAAATGGTTTCTATCCAATCGTGACAATGTTTCTCGGTACGACGACAAACCGCTGGCATCGCTTATATGCGAATAGCGTTGACGTCAGCGAGAAAATCAAGATAGGCGATGGTGAGATTATCTGGGATGCGGAAAAAGGTGGATTCAAGTTCACGCACGGCATCTACTCGGAGGAATGGATTTCCGCGAGGGGAGCGAATGCCAGCGCAGGCGGTGGCTCGCTCGGTCTTGACGAGTCTCAGCTTGCCGATTACCTTACGGACCACGGCTATGCCACTCAGACATGGGTCAACACGCAGGGATTCCTTAAGTCAGTCGCTTGGGCTGACGTGACGGGCAAGCCTACGACCCTCGCTGGGTACGGCATAACTGACGCTAAGATTGCAAACGGCGTGATAACGCTCGGTGGTAATTCGATTACGCCTTTGACATCGCATCAGAGTCTTTCAGGCTACGCAACTCAATCATGGGTTCAGAGCCAAGGGTATCTGACGGGACATCAGAGTCTTTCGAACTATGTCACGCTCAACACAGCACAGACAATCAGCGCCAAAAAGACGTTTACGGGAGGAATAGCTTTCAATCAAGGTGTTTCAGAAAATACCGCAATGCCGTTCTTCCTCGGTATCAAGGCATTCTCGGATGGAGGCGACTTGCAATGGATAACAGCTTCAAAAGTCTGCGCGGCTATTGGGGCGGCTACTGCAAGTTCTCTTGCCAATTACGTCACTTTGGACGGGGCTCAGACGATTAGCGGAGTAAAGACTTATACTAATGGATTTAAGCTGAAAACAGATACATCATGGTCAAACTCTGACAGAACAATCCCTTTCGGTCTTAATGGCGATTCATCAACTATAGCGTGGTATTATGATAATGCGGACAAGGGACTTACTTTCAATCCAAGTACCGGAGCATTAAAGGCTGGCTCGTTCGTTAAGCGCGGCGGCACCTCCTCCCAATTCCTCAAGGCAGACGGGTCGGTTGATTCCAACTCTTATGCCCTTGCGTCTTCGCTTGGAAGCTATCTGCCTTTGAGCGGTGGAACATTAAAGAACGGAACGAGCATTGTGCCTTTGCAGATTGATACAGATTCCGCAGATGAAATCGGATTGCGATTCAAGATGTCTGGCACTTTTAAAGGTTGGCTCGGCTATCATCCGACATATGGCACGAATCTATATAATTACACAGCCAAAACATATCTTGGTCTGCGTGACAACGGCAATGCCTATGTCGGAAACAATCTTGTCCTCACTTCCGCAAACATCGGCAGTTACGCCATCACCTCGCATCAGTCGTTGGCGAATTATGTTGATAGGACTACTGCTCAGACGATTGGAGGAAATAAGACATTTACGGGTTGTTCTAGGGTTGAGATGGCGTTGATGTTCAAGGAGAGCAGTACTACTAAGGGTCTGTATTTCACGCCGAACACAGAGGGAGGACTTGCCATATGCAGACATGAAAGCTATGCTTGGAAGTCTACGCCTATTATTATCGACTATAATGGCGCTATCCACTCGTACTTGACCACTACTTCATATTTGGCAGGAAACAAGGGCACTGCAATCATTAGCTCCGATGCGACGGGAGGGAAAGGCAGGTACACCATGCTCGCTAAGATGAACTCCACAAACGGAGTAATGACGTTCGGAACATACGAAAGCAGATTAGAGTTTCACTATACCGCCAATACACTCATTAACGAGGCAAAGAACACTATCTCATGGGGTATCACGCTTCTTGACGAGGATGGCAACTCCACGTTCAATAAAATCATCAAAAGCGGTGGTACGTCAAGTCAGTTCCTAAAGGCTGACGGAAGTGTAGATGGAACTGCATATCTCCCTCTGACGGGAGGGACGCTGAATGGTGGTTCTGATACGCCTTTATACCTCAATTCCAATACTACCAATACTTGCTACCTCGGGTTAAAAGCCAGCGGCACTATTCTTGGCTATTACGGAGCGAATGCAAATGGCCCCATCTGGTATAAGAGCGGAGCCAACACCATCTGGCACTCCGGCAACGACGGCGCAGGGTCGGGTCTTGACGCAGATTTGCTGGATGGGGTGCATAACGGGGATTTGACGGCGAAATATCTTGTCGCCATCAATGATGCGACCACCGACCTCAATACTCTTGGGGCGAAATCGGACAAAATTACATATTATTATGCGGGGGGCGGCTCCACCAACGCAAACCGACCTACGACAGCCCATCCGTTCGGAGTTTTCAATCTCCGTGTCGCAGACGGATATATGGCTCAGCTTGCAATTCAGTATGGCCGACTATATGCGCGGTATTATGATAGTTCAACATGGGGCGCATGGAATACATTGGCACTCACTACCGACAACGTCGCCTCCGCCACCCGTCTGCAAGGCTCCTACTCGCTTTGGGGACAGACGTTCTACGGCAATAATGTGAGCGGAAATATGACGGGGGTGGGAACCATATCCCGCTCCGGCACGGAAGCCCCTTACTTGCTGGCCGCTTCAACTCCGGCGAACGCAGGAGCTCTCGGAACCGCCGTCGGCATCGGAATCGCGCCCCTTTCTTACGGAATGTTCTTCTGGGGAGAAGGCACCGGCAAAGGCCACATTCAGGTCGGGCGCAAGGATGGCACTGCCACCGCCTATAATCTCATCCTTCAAGAGTTCGGCGGCAACGTCGGAATAGGCACCACCGCACCAGCCTACAAGTTGGATGTCAACGGGACATCACGATTCTCTAATACAATGATAGTCGCTGTTCCAGATTCATGTGCTAACTATAATCAAGGCATAAGGCTCTACGGCTCGGCTACGGATTCAACATGGTCGTTGATATGCTTCGGATGTGACATTACCAAAGCATCAGGCACACATAGCAATCAATGGCTTGTAGGAAGAAGCGAGAATAATGCCTTTGTGATTGACAAAGGAGGTTCGACAGGTGCAAATGGAATCATCATTACCGCAGATCTGAAGGTCGGCATCGGCAAGACCAACCCCTCCTATAAACTTGATGTCAACGGAGAGATACGCGCATCGGGATGGCTAAGGCAGACAGGAATAGCGGGATGGTATAACGAGACCTATGCAGGCGGTTGGTACATGAATGACACCACTTGGATAAAGACATACAACCAAAAGTCCATATACTCAGGCACGGGAACAATCCGCACCGACGGCGCTTTGCAGGTAGGAGCAAACGGAGCAACGTTCATCGCCACAAATGGCGGAAATGTGGGTATCAACAACACAGATCCGACCTACGCCCTTGACGTTACGGGCGACATCCGCGCTTCCGCAAACCTCAGAAGCAACTATCTCTACAGCGGTGGCATTGAGCTGAATGCCCATAACACCCCATACATCGACTTCCATTGCAACAAGACGACGGCAGACTACGACGTGCGCCTAATCAATCAGACATCGGGCGAACTGAAATGCGTCGGAACGTTCCGCGCTACCGTCGGAATGTGGTCGGACGGGTATGTGAGCGCGAGGGGACAGAACACAAGTTCGGACGCAAGGCTGAAACAGAATCTCAATGCCTTTGAGATTGCGCTTCATCAGATAGCGAATGCGCCAAGTGTGGCATTTAATTGGAAAAATGGAGGGCATGATGTCGGCTCTATCGCGCAGTATTGGCAGGGCGTGAACCCGTTGCTGACGCCTAAAGCCCCCAACGGCTATCTTACATTGCAGTATGGGAAGACGGCGTTGTTGGCTTCGATTTCTATTGCCAAGAAAGTGATTAGCCATGAGGAAAGGATTGCTCAGTTGGAGAGAGAGAACAAGGAACTTAAACGTAAGATTGAAATTTTGGAAAGGAGGTAATTGTGCCACATAGTAATGGAAAAATCTATAGCGAGGTTGTCAACGGGGAAAAGATCGGTATCAATGAAAGCGACGTGGCCTCTACAATCGGCGTTAACAGCTACGACTGGGTTACACTCGGTACATCAGAGAAAAACAACAAATGGTCGAAGAAGAAGCCTGTGCGTGGCGAATCTCCAGCAGACTATCCTGAACCATGGGATAGAAACACTGGCAATGTGCGTGGCGTAGTCGGCTATCCTATCTATTGGGGTCTGCAAATGCCTTTCAATACTTACCAGCAGTGTAGTCTTTCCGTACATCAGGCATGGCTTAAGCCTCTTGCCATAAGGGCGGCCCGTCTATTATCTGCGGCCCAATGTATAGGTGTCAAGAATTATGTTTACGCGAGACCTGTCGCGGGGACAGATTGTGTTCGTTGGACAGACTACGATGGATACGATCATAAAGCACCCGAACCCTGGACGTGCGGAGTGCAGGGAGCCGAAGCCATTGCAGGTTCCTCAGATTATACGGGTAGTCCAGGTATGCTGATAAATGTGGATTCTTTCGACACTTCGGAAGTAGGCTTCTATATAGGCATGCCGTCTAACGCATCGTTATCTTTCAAAGACCTGTATGATTTCGGCGACTACAGGTTTGTGGTGGAACTTTATAAATATGACGATCGACTGACCGACAGCGCGACACCCGTCGCGGTGCTCGTCTGCATGACCCCCATAAAGAATATGTCTTTTGGTGCGACGTGCTCCGTGACCGTGAAGTGGCTCAACGCAAAGTTCGGCTTTTCGGGAGACAGTGAGCATAACATATTTGCGGTTACAGGCGTCCTCAGATTCGCGTCCCCTCCTACACTCACGGAACTTAAGAGGGATAACAATACAGGGCTTGGATGCGCTTTGCTGACGAATAACAGTTCCATTATAGGAATGGGCGATGGCTCTATTCCTCCGTGGACGAATAACTACAAGCCGTTCGTCTGTCAGATAAAGCTAAGGTCGTTCTCCAAGCTGTTCGTGTCGGCATTGCAGTATATGAGTCCTCCTCCCGCATCGCCGACAAGCTATACGGATTTTCCTTCGACAGCAGTCAATCACAGATCTGACGGGCTGAGGGTCAAGACGAGCGTAAAGAACAATGGCACGAGTTCAGTGACGCTTAACCGCAACACAACATCTTCTCCAAGATTTCAGTTTCAGTCGCACGGCTCATACGACACAACTCATGCGTCATATTCTGCGATGTGTGATTCTCCATCGGACGGCAAATGGCATGACGTTACGCTCTCGCCGACAGAAACGTTTCCATCATCCACACCTATAACAATTCCATCAGGAGCGACCATAAACGTGTACATGCAGTGCCTCGGATTCCTGCCGATAGGACGGACATCATCAATTACAATCCGCACATCTACTGACGGCGGTACTACATGGGCGATTACGGGAAGTTTCTCGGCTCCGTTCATAGTATCATAAATCAGATTTCTACTTATCAATAAAATCAATATCTTACACAATGAAAGAGACTAAGAACAACAAGGCGGCAAAGACCGCAGGAAAGGTGACGATCAAGGTAGCGTACGCAGTCGATGCGTTCAGACTCCTCAGCCAGCAGAACGAACAGGGCAAGCAAGGCTTCAAGCTCTCAGGTCTTGAGACCGAAGACATCTTCAAGGTTCTCTTTGCCATCAAGGCGCTCAAACCTATAGCAGTGGAGCTTGTAGAGTTCGAGAAGGACGTGCGCAAGCAGTTTGAGCCGGAAGACTGGAATGAGCGCAAAAGCAAGTTTGACGAAATGTCGAATGAGGAACAGGCGGCCATGAACAGGGAGTTCCTGAAAATCGAGGGCAAGGTGCGTGAATGTCTCACCAAGGAGCGTGAGAAAGAGAAGGAGATAGAGGGTTACGAGCGCCTCGATAAGGAAACCTTCGCCAAGCTCATCAAGAGCAATGAACATATCGAGGACTCGGCCGTCAACATGCTTCTCATGGAAGTGCTTATGTAATCATATAATATTAAGGATTATGAAACTTGTAAAGACAAACGAAAGATGGGACCGTCCGTTTGAGAACGGGCAGGAGGGTACAAGCAAGCTTGAGAGCGTGCAGTTCAACGTGACCGACAGCGAGGGCAACTCCGTAGGTTCGGCCAACGTAGGTCAGTATAACGGCAACGCCAACGTCACCATCCCCGAGGTGGGGCACGCTGACATCAACATCAACGGCTATTCCTCGATCGAGAAGGGCGAGGAACTGCTTAAGGCCGCTATGGGCATCACGGAGTAATGAATAAGGGTCACGGAGGCGTGGGTGTCTCCGTGACCGCAACACCACATTTATATGCTAAGCGAACTGAATGAAGTATGGACCACGATCCTCGGAACACTCTCTGCTTGCGGAGGCATAGGAGGCTTGCTCGCTTGGAGGCATAACAAGAAGATGCGCCGTCTTGAGGCCAAGCTTAAGGCTACGGAGGTCGATAAGGCCAAGGTGGAGAGCAAGACTGACGAGTTCCATCTATACAAAGAAATGCTCGAGCACGCCAACCAACGCAATCTTGAACTTGAGAAACGCATAGACGAGAGGGAGAATTATTGGCAAGGAGAGTGTGCTAAAAAGGATGCGAGATATGATGAGCAGACGAAGTTGCTCCGCGCAAAAAACTCCGAGGTCAATGCCAAGGACGAGCAGATCCAGGCGGAGAAGGATCTTAATACAGAGTATGAGCGTACGATCGCCGAACTTATGGAGGAGAATACCTATCTGCATTCATGGGTTTGCCGTAAAGGGGACTGCGATAACGGGGAGCCTCCGCGTGGCCGGCTGAAGGGATCCACTTTCGACGTGACTCGTCTTGTGCGCACGGGACAGAGGTTGAAGTTGCTTGAACGTAAACATCGGGACAATGGCACAGATTGAGAAACTGATTCCGCATATCCTTTTGTGGGAATGCAGTGTGACCGTGCAGAAAGGGGAGACCCTGCAACACGCATACGAGAGAGCGAGGGCTAAGGGGGTTGTGACCCTTAAGAACGATTCCGGGGGCGCCACGATGTGCGGTGTGACAATAAGGACGTTCCAGGAGTGGAGAGTAAAGCGCGGAGAGCGGAGACCTACGGTCAATGACTTGAAGGCACTCAGTTATTCGGAATGGCTCGCTATCCTCAAATCGGTGTTCTGGGATCCGTGCAAGGGAGACCAAATAGTCAATCAGTCAATAGCGAATATGCTTATTGATTGGAGGTGGGTCAACGGCACTCAGGCTATCAGGGATGCGCAGACAATCCTTTCTCTTGTGGCTGACGGGATTGTGGGACCTAAGACATTGGGGGCGCTGAATGCACCTCCGGCCGTAAGTGTATTCAACCGGCTGAAAGTTGCGAGGGAGAAGGCGTACCGCAAGATTGTGGAGCGGAGTCCGGCCAAGAAGGGGTTTCTTGTCGGATGGCTGAATCGGACTGACTCTATTGAGTTTGAGAAATAAGAATGCCGAACTTCACAGCCCGGCATTCCCTCATAGAAATAACTAACCCGGTCCATGAAAACCGAATCAGCGCTACAAAATTACTAAAATTTTTGCTTATGACAAACTTTGACAAGAAAATAATGGGGGAGTGGGGCAGGGCGTTTTTATCGGCTGTCATAGCATTCATCCTGCTTCTGCTTGCTTGCGTGATGTGCGGATGCAAGACGCAGTATGTTCCGGTGGAGACGGTTAGGACGGAGTATCGGGAAGCCGACACCACAGCCATCTATAACCGATTGCTTGCGATTTTTGAGTCGCGAAAGGAGAAGGAATCGCAATCGGATTCTTTGATTGACCGGATGAAGGAGACTGTGGTGATCAATGAGCAGGGCGATACCACGCGCCATGATAAGGAGCGCATCGTCTATCGTGCTACGGCAAGGGAAAAAGAGTTGGAGCAGATGCTTGAACAAGCAGATAGACTTCTTCGTGATATGCACACACAACTCTTATCAGTAAAATCTGATTCCATTCAGGTGCCTTATCCGGTGGAGAGGGAGCTGACAAGATGGGAGAAGACTAAGATGGACTTCGGGGGGATTGCTTTCGGGGGATTAGGGGCTTCGGTGTTTGTCATCGCCTTGCTCGCTTGGCTGGCAAGGAAACGCCGGAAATAAAAAATCCCCGACACCCACAAAGGAGCGCCGGGGATTGTATTATTCATTCTTCCGCCTTTACGAAGTAAACGTGTTTCTTATCCTCCCGTGTTTTGGCATCGCACTTCTTCCGGGGACATGGATGATGATAGTCCGCATGAAGGCTGAAGCAACATTCATCGCATGAGTTGTTGAATGAGAACTCCTTTGCCATCACCCTCATTCCCTCAATTACTCCGATTCCACCGATCGGTATTTCATTGTTCTTTTTCATCACTCATACATCATCTTAAAGTCCTTCCTTTCAAATTCTTTGAAAATTAATGCAGTCGCATGTTCAGTCCTACATCCGCACGACTTCTCCCAACCCTTACAGAAGAGGATCGCGTCGCAGTCAAGCATGGCGCGGAGGTCATAACATATGTAGTCCTCATAGGTCGGTTCCTTACCTGCATACACATCGAATGGCGACACAACCTCGTTGCCTTCGCGTGAGAGTTTGGCTTTTATGAGGTCAGCTTTCTCTCTTGCTTTGATCGGATCTGCCGATATTGGCAGATCCGATGTAAATCTTTTGCTTCATTTTGATATTTCGTTAAGTTTATATCCGTTTTGGGTGAGCCATTCAATCATCCGTACAACGGCTTCAATTAGATTCTCAGCCACAACCCTATGCAGATTATTCAGCACGGATAGGTCGTTGTATTCAATCTCCCATCCGTATTCATTGGGACCCATCACAAGCCGATAATATAGACCTTGCCACATCAAATCTTTCGGCAATAAAGCCATAAGCCTACCCAACGACCACCCATACCCCACGATGTAAGGATTGGAGCCCTCAATTATCTCGGTGCGCAGTGTCAGTCGCGGATTGGGTTTATCATCCATCCACACGAAGTCCGCACTCTTCGGGTCAACTCCGCAGGTTAATATCCTCTTTCCCTGCTCGGGTGTGGTTGCAATGTTTTGTTTCATCAGTCCATCGGTGTTATTGTGATTCTATACCTCTTTGGTTCTCTTGATGAGAGGTCAGGGAACAACGATTGTGCGAATAGATATGTACTTCCTATGCTTTCCCATATTTCTATATCATCGGGATAGTCTTTTCTCAAATAAGGTCTATTGAAGTGGAATATAACATCATCATCGGGGGAGTCCTTTGTAACCCATCCTTCAATAACTTTATCGGAAGTGTCGGGGTTAAGTTCAAGCTCATTCTCCTGATAGAAGTTTCCATCCTTGTCGGCATATCCTACATAGACCACACCACCGATGTTATCCCAATCCTTTACCACGTCAATTATGTCTTCCGTGGCTAATACCTTTGCCTTCATCCCTTCACCTCCTTTCCGATTAAATCCTCCTTGCTGAAATACGAATCCAACACTTCCTTGTTGCCTAAGACGCGACCATAATCAAAATACTCATCCCGCTCTGTCTTTTCAATAAGCTTCCAATCTGCCAACGCCTTCTTTATGTCGGCATAGTCACTTCTGATTACGTCTTTCTCCACGATGCAGAACTTCTCCAAAAGGAAGTTGCCGAATGAATTGCAAATCTCCCATACATCGTGATATTCGTCGATATTTCCCGAATCCGACATATCGTCATCCTTGAACAACTCATCTGCGAATTGGGTTGCGAGTTTCCTTATCTCTTCGTCTGTCATATCATTCTCCTTTCTTGAAAAAGTTCTCTCCGAAAAGCCACTCAAAATAACTTATGGCATCCTCTGCAAATACCAGTTTCTCTTCAAATTCGCAAACTGGAAACGCATCCTCTCTTATCTCTTTGACGCATTTCCTTACTTCCTCTCTCTGCTCATTCGTGAGAGTATTTGGGTCAATTATCGGGGTCATATTATTAATCTTTCAATGCTCGTTCTATATCTTGTATGATGCTTCCCACATCTTCCCAATCCTGCGACTTTACGGCATTCATCAAGTCGTTTTTGATGTCTTCAAGAAGCTCCTTGTATTCGCATTCTTGGGTGTTCGCGCCCATCGCATAGGCTTCATAAAGCGTGGTCTGCAAAGGTTGTGTGATTTCACGCTTTGCTCTATCTTCTAATTCTCTGTATGTCATTTGCCGTTGATTTTATCGGTCAGGGGTTGAGAGAAGCGGAAGAAACAATCGTGCGAATCACAATACTTGCGCCAATACTCACATTCTTTTGCCTCGTGATAAAATGCGCAGTTTGGATTGCATTCTCCTTGCTCAATTTCATATACCGCTCCACCCTTGATTATTCCGTTCATTTCTTTCTTAATGTTTTCTGATTTCTGAAAGCCTTGCTCTTCTGGTATGTCTTAGGCATAGGCTTCGGTGCTTGAATAGAGTGTGCCTTTGCGACGCACCGCTCTATAGCTCGCATACCGGCAATAAGATCATTTATATTCATTCATCTTTCTTTGTTTCGGTTTCAAGATCATCACAGCCAACTTCGGGATTAGCTGCCAAACGGCAATTCTCGCCGTCGTGCTTTGTGCATATATTTGTCTTGATGCCACAGCACTTCATTTCCATATAGTGCTTGCATTTCTTAAATGTGTTTGCTTTCATTTTCTCTTCTTCTTATGGTGAAACTTGTCGAATTTAGCGTAGGGAGAGACGGGGCGTTTGGGCTCTGGAGTATGTGGGATAATGCAGGATGTACCCCTTGCAGGAGAATCAACCCACTCACGGAATACACCCTCTTGTTGATTTGTCATGGCTACAATCCCATATTCCTCAGCTAATATCTTTTCGAGGTCGGTCATCTCCTACCTCCCTTTCCGATACTTACTATTTGGGGTGGTTGGGTTGAATAACTTGATACATACAATAGAGTGGTATCATTGATTTGATACACATACCATCCAGCACCACGCGCCACTTCATCATATTCAGGATATTTCCTACTGCCCCCGCATCCGCACAACATCAGTATGGCGGCGAGGGCGTATAGGTATTTTAGTTTGGGTTTCATTTCCTTCCGTATGATTTAAGATGAGATGCTAATGTCTTAGCATCATTTACTACTTGCTCGGCATAGGCTGTGAGGTGATTTGTGCCTTGACTGATGTTCCAAAAAGACCTATCCCAAGATTCTATATCACTAATTGTGTCTTTAAGCCTATCAAGGGCTTTCTTTGTCCGTTCATTCATTGCTTCTCCTGATTTAAGTTAATCCCCTTTTCGGTTAAGCACCAAATAGCCAACTGATTGAGCGAGTCTATGAGTTCGGGATCTGTAGGAATTGCTCCAAGAAACAACAACCCATCATTTCTATCATAGAGAATATATGCAACATCATATCCCTCGTCTGATGCTTCTATACTCATGTGATAGCCGTCAATCTCTTTCGGCAAAATTGAGATCAAATCCGCGAGGCTAAACAGAGGTGATACACTGTCAGGGTCTGGATAAGATCCATTGCTATAATGCTCCCATCTTCCTACATGATGCTCACTCGCCTGCTTCGCATCAACGCCAAGTTCAATGAGGCGGGCAGACTCTTCAATAGAAAGTTGTGTCTTCATTTCAGTTTATCTATTGCTTTCGCAACAATGTCGTGAATTGGGCTATTTATAGACTTAAATAGCTGCGTGGTCATTTCATTGCTAATATCTTTAGACCAATAATTACTACATATCTCATTGCGAATGTCCGCAACTAAATCTCGGACAACCTGCACGTTATTGCGGTATCTCTTATTGAGTCTTTCTTTCCGCATCTGCTTGAACTCTGCAAGCGATGTGGGGATTCGGAATGTTATTGTTTTCATTACTTGTTGGTTTTAAATCCAAATATCTCCATCAGCCTTTTCTGTGTATTGTAGGAGATTCCGTTGGAGTTTATAAGATCGGTTATCTCTGTGCGCATGGTTTTGGGTATGCGACTCCATGCTGACGCTCTTTCTGCGTAGGTCATTTCTTATCGTCTTTAGGTTCAAACTTTAAACATACCCCTCCATATTTGCCTTCACAATATGGGAAATCCAGCGTATAGTTGGGTTTCAACAAGCAACAATGAATCCATCCCCCACTGAGATTCTTGTGGTAATGCTTGCAGTTCTTGTAATCGCATTTCATTCCTTATCGGTTTTATGGGTGAAGTTGAAACACGCCAAAGATTGGATTCCAAATAAACGAGATTCAAGTATACATAACTTGATGAAGCAAGTTTTCATACACGCGAATCGGTAATAATGCTTGCACTCTCGCGGGTCTTGGGCGGTCATTCGCTTTCGTCTTTAGGGGGTTCGGGAATAGACATCCAATATCGGATTTTGTCAAGAGGGAAAGTGTCATCATAGGAATACCAACGTAGAGTGCCGTTGCTTAATGTAGAAAGCCACGCAAACGCGAATTGATGATTGGTCTGTGTGTCAATTGCCACTAATACGTCTTGTTCGGCTTTCGGCAACTCATCCTCCACGCTCCGCCACTGCCCTGCGAGTGCTTCGGTGGCGCCTGCGAGGTAGGCGAGTTTGATCTGTTTCGATATGTCAACCTTTACATCCGGATTATAGAATATCGGTATGGTGGCGTTGTTTGTCGCATAGGCTTTCGCCTTTTCTTCAATTGTCTTCATTGCTCTGTGTGGTCTTTGTGAAACCTCTCCAATGTCTCCCTGACGGCTTCGGCGGCTTGCTGGGCTAACTCTTCGGTGCGGAAGTAGTTACCACACTTATACAATTTATCATTAGAAGGATTTCCGGAATCAATATTATTATTTACCTGAAAAAGACAATTTAGATAATAAAAATTAGGTTCTTCTGAATTAGCCCTCCACCGCTTCGGCTTCCTCTCACTCGCCCATTCGTCCCACGCTTTCTTTGCGTCAAGCGGATATTTCTCGTAGAGGGCGCGGGAGGGATAAAGGATAACGCTTCCATACGCTTTTCTCTTCCCATTTGGATTGATGATGATTGACCCACTATCAAAATTTGTTGAGCGAAGTGATAAAAACTTTATGCTATCTCCTCGTGAGTTATTTGTCTGTATTCCATCAAGAGTTGCATTTCCACAATCAAGTAGATAGAACTCTTCTCCCTCGCAACCTTTGAGCAGTTGCGTCAAATCAAGTTCCTTTTCTTCCATATTGTCTTTCAGTTGGTTGTCTTCTGACTTATCGCAATTTGCGATATTTTGCGATAAATTGCGAGATTCTTCGGTGTAGGGCGTGAGATAATTTTCAGTAAGGTCGGTATACAATCCACTTTCAAGCCTTATGGCATATAAGGGATAATTATCAGTCGGGAGTCTTTCGACAACACCTATCTTGCCCCTGATGGATTGGTTTGCGACTTCTCCTATGATTACCTTATCCCCGACCTTGAACTTCTGCTTAGACTTTAATTCCGTCGAATCTGACGGAATTGGGTTGTCGGGCAGGCATTTATTGCCGAAAAAATCGTTTAAGGCATTTATATACCCACTACACCACCTACTACCAGAGGTAGCGTAGTCCTCTGTAATCTCATTACATTTTTCTATGACTTTCTTCCTCTCCACCATCAGCATTTCCTCCGGCTCGGTGTCAGATTCCAAGTTGCTTTTGCCGTATGTCATTTCCAAAGCGTATCTCTTGCCTTTATGAAACTTATATTCCTGATCGGCTGTTTTGTACATCTCTCTAATAAAGTCCCTCGCTTCCTTCGGAAGACATTTCCAAGTAAGGTTTTGAATTTCCTTATCCATGTTACTTCTCCTTTCTCCAATGAAGGTAGCCGATAAATGCCACGAGTACCGCGGCTATGATTATGATTGTTGTCTGTGCTGGTGTCATGATTGTTGGGTGTTAAGTAAAGTTTCTACATAGTCAGCGAGTTGCTGAATCGTGAATTTGTCTTTGTCAATGCCGGGAGGGGCATAGATATATTTAGCCGGTTTCATCGGTATGTCAACTGAAAATTCGGATGCTATGTCGCTCATCAGCTCGTCAAAGTCTTCTTGATCGAAGCTCCGCTCTTCCGTGAGTGCTTTGGCATCATAATTCTTTGTTTCAGGATGCCTGAAGAACACGTCAAGCATCTTTTGGGCTGTTTCGGATTGTGTCATGATTGTTCCTCCTTTCTTAGTGCTTTGATTAGCGCATTGTCTTTTCTTACACAATCCTCCGCAGTCATATCAAGTTCTCGGTTGCAAAATGCTCTCACATCGCCGTCTTCGTGTGAAAGGCATCGGGCAAATATATCCTTTGCGATTTCCGCCCTCAGTTCCCTCTCGCGGTCATGGAGGGCGGCATTGTAGCCGGCAGAGAACCCTGCGTCAAAATCCGCTTGCATGTATTCCGATCTGCCTCCGGAATTGGATATATGATCGGCAAGGGCTTTCTCTCGGGCTTAGTCGTATGGTTTGGGTTGGTTTGTTTCCATGATTGGTGATGTTTAAGAAATCCCCGGACGCATAGGTGCTAACTTTAAAATTCATTTTATGGATATGAGAAAAATGATTTTGTGCATCCGGGGATTTGTGTTATATTTGCGGTGCTAATTTTTAAATTTATGTTTTATGGATTATCAGAAATGTAACATTCCTGATTTCGCGAAAGCTGTCTCTCATATGGGAAGACTGACTGGAGTAGAGTGTGAAATCAACGAAATCCCATCTTTAAAGGAACTTGGTCTTTATTCTGTCTATGCAGTGTCAGAAGACATGATGAAAATATCGGCCAAATATGATCTCAATGAAGAATTTGCGGGAGAAGCCGAGGCTTTGAGGCTTCAATTTATCCGCATTATACATAAACTCGTCTCAAGAGGTATCTGTGCGGAGAATGAATTTGACAGATTCTTCATTGAGCCTTAGTTACTCTTTCTTGTGAGGACAACGAAATACGAGGATTTTTAGATCGGGGTATTTTCTTTCTATCTCCTTGATGGTGTTATCCTCCCATTCGCGATAGGTAGTGGATAAGCCGTAGGCTGAAAGATGGCCTGATGCGCATAAGCTTCCTTTCAGCTCAAAGACATCTTTATAGCCTTGCATCATCTGGATCTTGTCTGCAAAACTTGCCATTTCAGGATAAGCTTCAACAAACATCTGCCTGAACATCGCAATTGCTTGCTCTTTCGTGGTTCTACCTTTCTTTGAGACGTAGCCATCTGAATAAAAAGCATCAAACTTCCGTCCCCAAATGGCTCTGCATCTTCTCTTGTGGAGCCATTTGTCGTATACCTCCTTAATCTTCCTTATAATCTTTTTCATATTGATTATTTGTTATTAATTCTTTCCTCTCGCTGATTCAAATCCGTCCGTATAGAGACTTTTCCTGGTGCATACCTGCTTGCCGTCCTTTATCGGTCCGCGTCCACTTATGAATCCCGACGCTCCGACCTTCTTTCCTACCACATAGATGTTATCAACCTCCATGTCGCCCTCTATGATTATGCCGTGTTTGAGGTCTACTGATTCGTAGGGGACCTGAGATTCCACTTTGGCAGGTTTGCTCCAACTGGAACAATAGCCCCAACTTGTAAGATTTCCGTGAACATATAGATCAAATCTCCTTTTCTTTTTCTTGGAGAATAGATCCTTAATCTTTCTAAAAATCTTCTTCATATCACTTCTCCTTTAAATGGTCCTTTAACTCCTGTGCTTCGAGTCTCGCAAACTCTTTATCATCTTCTATCGGGAAGGACTTGATAAGCACGTCTGCATATACACCTTTGTCTACGATATATCTTGCAAACACGCCTATCTCTTTGCCGTTATTTTTGATAGGGAATGCAACCGGGAGCTGATCGCCTTTGATTTCAGTGCGCTTATAATAGTCAAGTTGCTTTTGAAGTGAAGCAAGTTCTTCCTTCACGCTCTCGCATTTAATATTGGCTTCCTTGGCAATCTTCTTTGCCTTGCTGAGGATTGTGTTCGACCATATTGTCAGTCCTCCTGCCAATACAAAGAGGACGATGGCTGTTGTTAATTCCGGTGGTGTCATTGTTCTAATAGGTTTTTATTGTCAATAATATTTCCGATCACGTTGAACTCGTCTGAAAATTCCTCCCACCAATCCACTCCGGGATGCTGGAGGTTCATAATCCAGAAGTATTTGTCGTGGAAATATTCGGTCGGCATCAATGACCAGCACATCTTATCCCAAAGCACCACTCTGGGGTATTTGCCATTTACTGTTATGATGTCTCCCTCATAAACCTCCTTGCCGGCCTTGTCCTTTAGTCCGGTGTACTGCCCCAACGTCTCCGGCAATATGCAGTATCGTCTGTCTCCGTCATAGATCACCCAATTGCCAAGTCCGGTCTTGCGTGGGAATCCGTAGACCCAGCGTCCGGTAAACTTGTCTTTGGCGCGATACTTTATTCTTTCAAGTTCCATATCATTCTACGTTAAAGAAGTCCTCTCCGAATAGCCACAGAAAGGCATCAGTGTGACCTCCTGCGTTATCGTCGTCAAATGGTTTGCTTTCGTAATAAGCGAAGCATTGCTTTATTATGCTTCTCTGTTCCTCGGTAAGAGTTGAAGGATATATTACCGGTATCTGAATCTTAGAGGGATTACTTATGGTCGCGCTCATTCATACCTCCTTTCCTCGGTGTCACCTGCCACGCTATGTACGCCAGCATAAGGCAGATGAAGAAAAACATAAAGACTATCAAGTCCGAATTAAGCATATTCATTATCATAGCCAACCGAACTCCCTTTGCAAGTCATCTACTTTAGAGCTATAGATGTTCATTAAATCTTCTATAACTTTATTGTCATTGACCTTGACTTCGGTTTCACCGGCCTTCAGTATCACGTCACAACCTCCCTTTAGAAGATTGAGGGCATTCGTAGCCACCTTGAGATTTTCTTTGATGATGGTAGCTTTCTCAAATTTCTCGTCTGTCACAATGTTTAATTTATTTCGGTTCTATTCCTTTTGATTTCAAGTAATTTCTTCTGAATCTCTGAAACTCGGCCTCCTTGCGGTCGCGTTCCTCGTCGGTAGGCTGCGCCTTGCCGAAGCGTCCGTTGGCAAGATAGTTCTTCTCCTTAGGAGCCTTGGCGCACCACTCTTCGTATGTGATTGGCTTATCAGATGGCTTGAATTGCTTGTCTTCTTCCTCCAGTCGTTTCCGCTTAGCCTCCATGCACTCCTGCTTGTACTCGTCAAGCCATTGGAGGATGTCGCTTCCGTCAAGTTTGCCGTAAAGTTTCGCTGTGCGCATCATCTTCTGGAAGCACCCCTTGATGTCGTTGAGTGACAAATCCCAATGGACTTCAACAATCATTTCGGCAATCATTGCGATCTGTCGGTCGGTAAGGTTCTTCTGCACGTTGAACCACTCGCTCAGTTCCAGCAAAGCCACAGAGACTGCCAGCCTCGCGCCCGTGGCTCCGAGACCGCGCTGGATCTGCACAAGCGTAGGGGTTTCATCCGTCAGCTCCTCGTCAGCCTTGATAGGGGTCAGTGCGGCGTAGTATCTCTCCGGCGATTCCCTTAAGGCGTTCAGAGCGTCCTGCGTCTTGGCAGGGAGCATAGCCCCCTTGCCTTTGGTTATTTCGTTGCTCACGTATCTTAATGCGTAAATGGTTGATTAAGTGTCGGACTGCATCCTTTCGGTCGCGGTGGGTCTGCTCGGTGAGTTCCCATTCGACAAGGATTGCATCTATCATTGGAGGGAGAGAATCGGGGTCTATCCCTTCATTCTTCATAAACCCTTCAAGCAGAATCTGATTGTGTTCAAGAAACCACCTTGCAAAGTTGTAGGAAGTGCAGTGGGGATAGACCTCATATTCATACGCTGGTTGTAGTGTGGGTATCATTCCTCATCCTTTATCACATATCCGAACGGCACAACGCCATTGACAATAGATTCCATGTGCTTGCGCACTTCGGGATGCAAGGAATGTCCGTTTATGCTCTCATCTTCATCTGCCTTAGCAAGCCTTTCCTTTGCTTTCTCTTGCAACCCCTCAAAGATTCCACGGGATATGGTCTTTTCAAATCTTTCCTCATATTGAGGGTAAAGCATATTCTCCCAATCTATGATTGTAAGACCGCAATCGCCTACGCTCATAAACTTCTTTACCATTTCCCAACCGATAAAGCCTGCTTGGAATCCCGTAATACCTCCTTGCTCACCCTCGTTCATAACGTGTTGTGCGGCAAGCATAGCGGCACATTGAGCATAGGCGGCTGTTCCGTAGTCAAGCGGAGTATTGCTTATGAATTTGACAAACTCAGCTAGTTCCTCGGTAGTGTTTACGCTTTTGGCGATTTCGTAGGCTTGCTCTCTAAACTCTTGTTCAGTTGTTGCTGTAATCTTTAGTTCTTTCATATCTTTTCTTCTGATTTATATTCGTATTTGAACACATCCATTATCGGGGTCTCGCTGATGGAAGCTATGCGGTAGTCAGCCACCGTCCCCTTCATTCCGTCCTGGAAGCGTCCCAGCGCGTTCTCGAAGTCTCCTGCCTGCACGAGAATCTGCGTAAGGGTCTTCTTCTCCTTGCCGCTCTTCTCGTCAAGCGTTATGAAGTTGACCTTGACAAGCCACCACTTGTCCGCGTAGTCGCTCTCGTCGAAGAAAATCTCCGCTATCTTGGTTTTCTTCGTAGCCGATACCGAAAACTCTCCGCTGATGAAGGGAGTCAGTTTCTCAACCGTCCGCGCCTCCGCGTCAGTGAACGTAAGGGCATCGAAAAGGTATTTCTCGGTCACTTTCCTTACCGTGCCGTTCTCCTGCATCTTATCGTACCTCAAAGAGGTTTCTATCCATAACGCCATATCAATCTCGTGTTGGGGCAATTAGTTTCACATCTATTTCACTACTCCACGAATGTTCAAAAGTGCCCTCCAAACCTCTGAGGAGCGCATCCGCCACAAGGTTTGCACCTTGCTCTGAGCGCAATTTCTTGATAAGGGACTTACGGATAGCCGCGCTCATTGATTTCATCTGCTCTTTAAGCTCGTTTTCAACGGCTTCTTTGATTTGTTTTGAAAAGACCAGCTCAAACCAATCGTACGTGTTATTGTAGCTACTGCTGTTTACTTTGCCATTGATATCTACTTTCTGATGAATCATCGCAGTAACTACCTTGTTGATGATTTCATCCGCTCCACCGAACATTTCGGTAACTGCGGCTTTTATCTGCTTTTCCACGATAGGCTTAACCAAATCGGGGCTAATGCCTAAGTTAATCATGTTGTCTGTCATTTCTCTTAATTTTTTAATCGTTTAAATAATCAAATATAGAATACTGCTTCAAGTAGGGTTTCTTCCCCGATTCCTCCGCTATTATGCGGTCGAGTTCTGCGATCGCCTTTGTCGCGCCTTTGTCGTTGCCATACCATTCCTTGATGCGCTCAGCACAAGCGACAATAGCCTTTGACTTGGAGGTGTATGTGGTTTCGGAATGATGCCAGCAACCTTTTCCGCATCCTCCTGTGCCGACATGGCAGTTGTGACCATGTACCCAACCTCGCGGTGTTTCGGAAATGCTTATAGAGAAGTAGCAATCCTTGAAACTGCCGAACTCATAAGGTACATCCGGATTCACACACACTCCGCAGTCGTTGTACTCGTAGCCGTTGAAGGTTGTCATAACTATCTGTTGTCTCCGCTTCCGTGAAGTGTTCCGTGGGATATGCGCTCGGAAACCTTAAGCTTATTCATTTCCATTATTTCAGATAGGGAATAACCCATCTGAGCCGCTTGATTCGCAACATACCACATCACATCCGAAAGTTCCAATGCAATTCCGAGCTTGTGCTGAGCGTCAAATACGCCACCATTGTCGCGTATAATCTTCTTCACTTTCCCAGCCACTTCCCCTGCTTCCTCACATAGACCGCAAGCGAGATATAGAGGGTCTTTGGCACAAGGGTCTGCCGTAGAGAGGGCAAATCTCTGATATTCGTTTGAATCCATTGTCTTATTGCTTAATCAATAATCTCAAAACTCTGTCATACTCCGATGACACATAGCCGTAGTTCTCCGTAACCTTATCGGGAGTCACCACGATGATGTGACCGCTCGGGCATCTGACCTTGATGTTTCCGCTTGCGTAGACGTGAAGCACCACGACCCTCATTCCTCCTGCGGTGCTGATGCTTAGGGTGTCCCACGGCTGAATGTTGTTGTCTTCATCCATTTCTTTCCATTGGTTTGAATTGATATTTTTCTCCTTTCCGTAGATTGGGCGAATACCATCCCTTTGCAGGATATGTGCCGTTTCGCAGATGGCTCTCTTTCGCCCTCTTAGCCGTATGCGCCTGACACTCCTTCATGAACTGAGGTGTCTTATTGAAGCCATACCAGCGTGCGAGCCTTACGACCGTCCGAAGGCTTACGCCCAACTTCATGGCGCATATCTCGTTGCTCATGTGAGGGAAGTTGAGTTGTAGCCACAATCTGTCTTCCCTTGAAAGCCTTATCCTTGCGTGGTCGTAGCCTTTCTTCAGTCCGAGTTTATAGCACTTTTGGTGTATAGCCATTTCAGTCGTTCCGAACCGCTCCGCAAGTTGCTTGGCGGTCATTGTGTGGAAGATGCGCCTAAGTTCCTCAACTTCCTCGTCAGTCCATCTTTTCATATCTCTATTTCGGTGGCGTGAACTCAAAGGTGGTGGAATTGAGGGTGCGGTGGAAAGTCAGCAGACCGGAGCGCACCATGTTGTTGAGCGCGTCCCTCACGTCCTTGTTGACCCTCGCCATTATCTCCTGCATATCGGCTACCGCAGGGGCAATCTTCCGCTCCTCCTTGTCCTTTATCACGTCCGCTATCACTGCCGCGAGATGTTCCTCCAGCGGTGTTGTCTGTTCAAGTTCCTCCTTGCTCATCATCTATCTCTGTAAATTCAATTCCCTTCACACGCTTCACGAGGATTTCAGCCGTCAGCCGGCGCGCCTCGATGTGCTGCTTGTAGCAATCGCCGGCGAACTGCGGGACGAGTCCGAAAAGCGGAAGGAATCCCTCGGGCGCCATGTGGTAGTCATCGCACTTATAGCCGAGTTTCCGCACCTCCTTGTCGCAGTCCTTAAGGAAAATCTTCGTCGCATCAAGTATCGTCATGGCCTGCTGAGTGGCGATCGCCAGCGTCTCGTAGTCCTTTTCAAGTCCGATCTTCCTGGTCTCGAACTCCAGGCCGTTGAAAAGACGCCGGAAGTCCTGGTCGAACTGATCCTCAAACTCCTCGGCGTTCTGCCTCTCGTCTCTGCGCGACTGATCGCTCACGCCTCCGTAGTAACTGCGGTCCTGCTCGAATATCCGCTTCAGTTCCCTTATCCTGCGTATGAGGGGTTTGGTCTCCTTGATGCGCATACGGATGCAGATGTCAATAATAGTCTCTATATAGTCCCATGCAAGGCAGGTCAGCAGGTCGATGCGCAGGATCCAGCCGCCGAACACATCACAGCCGACGGCTTCCTCTTCCTTCACCGGACGGCTACGTGGTATCTGCGAGGGTACGAGACTGCCCGCTCCGTTCATCGGAAGGAATGTGCTCATTTTATGGGGGGGGGTATTCATTTCTCATAATGTTTGAAAATTACCGCCCTATCCATCGCGGACAGGGCGGTCACAACTTACAGGTATAATTATCGCTAAAAAGAAAGTCTCTATCTTACTTCTCCTCCGAAAAGATTCTGAGGGTCTTCGATAACCTCGCCGGTCTCAGGATTGACGTTGTCCGGTATCGGATTTTCGTTGTCTTCGTCGAAAGCGTCCATCGCAGGGATTTTCGGCACCTTCGGCACTGCCGCGAGGTCAACGTAGGGTACATCCTCAATGTCGCGTAATTCCTCGACAGTGTTGAAGCCCATTGAGATTTCCGGGGCGTACATCCTTTGCCAGAAGGCGGCGGCGCGGTACTTGAACATCACCTCCGGCATGGTCTTCCATTTCGATCCGTTCTTATTGAGCCAGCCTTCCGCCTTTACCATCGCCCATGTGACCCATGTGCCTTCAAGACGGTCCTTCTTCTCGCGGTCGCTGATCTCGTAAGAGAAGCACCGCCATCCGTATTCGTCGCCCTCCTTGCCGTTACACTCATAGCGAAGCGGAGTAAAACGACCGCAGGTGTTGATTGTCGCGATGAGGAACTTGGAAGACCAACCGGGGTTGCCGTGCACCATGTATAGGTTCTGCATCACCATAAGAGGATTGGCGTTCATGCGGATTGCCATGTCGTAGGCTATCGCGCAGTTGGCGACGTTGTTCTGATATGTCGCGGGGACGATGGTCGATTTAGCGTACATCTGTCCGACGCGTTGGTTGATTTCAAACTGCTTCAACGCCTGTCCGGCCTTTGTGAGGGCGAACGCCGCGTTGGATTTCGCTTCAAGAAGCGCGAGCTCATGCTTTATCTGCGCTTCATCCACTACTGCAAGAGCCGTCTGCTCCTGCATCTGATCTGTCTTTTCTGTTGCCATATTATAGTTTGTCTGCTAATGTCTGTAATAAGTCTTTGAGCGAACTCTTGATTGAGGATTTCTTCTCCTGCTCCTCTTCGTCCATCGGAAAGCCGTGCTCTTTCTTGAACTCTTTCCACGTTTCAAGCAGATCTTCTGCTATCAATGGGTTGTTCTTTGGAAGATAGACTCCCTTGACTATCTCGTCATAGATCTCACTCCGGATTGTGTTTGCCAGAAGCGCCATTACAAGCGGGAGCGAATATCCTCCGAGGATTGAGTAAGTGTCACATGTGTCAGTCGCAACGCAGATTACCGAGCGGTGCTCGGTGTCTTCCTTCTGCCATTTCTGCATATCCTCCACCCATTGGGGGGGGTAGCCGTTGTTTTCTGTTCCATTTTGATTTGAATTTATTTCATTGTTAAAAGTAGTGTTTCTTTCGGTTTTGGTTTCTCGTTGCGGTATCGCCACGGGTATGCTTGTCTGTGCTGCTCCTCGGTCATCATCCAACTTCTGCGACTGAAATTCTTAGGGGCAGTTAAGGATATTATTAGACCTAACATTTCATCCCAACCCATCCAATCGGCGTATCTGTCGCCTTGTCGGACGATAAATCCGTCATCCTCGTTGTATTCTATCGTTATAGGTTCCATGTCAGTCCTCCATGAATCTGTTTGCGTAATACCTCGGTGGCTCTATCTCCATGATGCGGTATCTGTCGCCGGGGATGAATGTCTCGGCTCCAGGCCACTCATTTGTCTTGACACATCGTGTGTGCAGGTCAAGCAACCGCTGAAACTCCACCGCCCCCGGTCCAGTCTGCACCATGTCCCATTCCTTGATGTAGCGGTAGCCGTAGTTTGACATATCCACCATCACGCAGTCGTAGGGAGGTTGCTTCTGTATGAAGACAAGGTAGAATGTCACCCACTTGCCCGTGACCTTGTTATAGACATATTGGTATTGGGCGGCCGATATGTGGTAGCCGTATTTGAGGATCACGCGGTTGATGCTTTCCTCCGTGAGATCGTCGCCGGCGAACGACTTCCAATCCACGATCTTGTTTGAGGTAAGGAGGTCGGGGCGTATCTTGATCTTGATGCCGTCCTCGGTCTCGTAGAAGATACTCACCTCCGGCTTGCCCCATTTCAGCAGTTTGCGGACTTGCTCGGAGGTGAAGCCACAACCGAAAAGCACCGACTGCAACATTCCTTGCAGTGCCTCCTGCTCCTGCCTGCCGACAATCTCCGTGAAGGGGTAGGTATCCTTGATATTTTCAAGAGCCTCGTTGTAGGCTTTCGTGCCGACTCCGTAGGGTTTGCCCGTCTTATCATTGATTGGGGGCTCAAAGACTATCGTGTGATAGTTGACCTGCTTCTCTACAAGGTCTTTGGGTATCTCGCCCTTGACATCCGAGAAACTCGCCATCAAGTCATGGAAGATAGACCCGAACCTCTGCGCCTCCGTCTGCGGTTGCGGATTGTCCTGCATGAACTTGAAAAATCGGGGCGATTTCAGGTAATGCTTAAGGGAAGTTGAGCTGATGTAGTCGCGGAATCTCTCTCCGAAATGATACTCATCATTGCTGAGTCCGTAGATGATGTTCTCCATATCAGTCTATTCCACAGCTATGTTCGGCGCGTCTGCGATTCCGGTGCATTATCTCACGTGCTTCCTTCTTACCTCTCTCACTCTTGCATTCCCACCAATTGATGTCCTCCCAGCACATATCCTCGAACTGATATAGAAGCCGTTTGTCGAACTCAGGGATAGGCAGGGACTCAATGTAGTTATTCTTTATAGCCATACACCCTCCATTCTTTGTTGATTTTAACTGCGAGTCCGAAAGCAAGGACTCCGAGCGTCTTGAAGGCAACAAGCCTTACTGCAGTTGCTCCGAGCGATAACGACTCCGGCGGAATATCGCCCAACATCAAGAGCGCAAGGGCGATCAGAGCGCCTATCACGCATTGTCTGATAAATTTCTCCATATGATTGTTGATTAATTGTTAAAATCGAATAATGTAGGCGGCTCTTCATCGGGCAGATAGAGCCTATTCACGGCAAGCACTTTACGCAATGCCTCTCGGAACGTCACACCATTGTTGGTGTAGTTCATCACCATATCATAGCACTTGGGATATTCGCGTAATAATGTGCGGAAACGTGTATCATCGGCAAACTGCGCTCCGAAACCGCAACCCATACACCCCGTGCGTGTCGCTCCCTTGTGGTAGATGTCGGCTATCGGCAAATTGCACTTGGCTATGTAGTCCCAAATATCCTGCTCCAGCCAAATTGAGAGGGACATTGACTTTGAACGCCCTTTGCCTGCGAAAACATTACACCCTCCGTGACGGATATAATCTTTCTCTCTTAATTGACTCTCACTCGCCATTACTCCGAGAATAGGTGAACGTCCGCTATCTTTCTCCCACTTGTGAAATGGGGCTTTTTTCAGCACCTTGCAACATTTATGGCAAGTATTAAACTTCTGTGTAATAAGGAAACGCCAACATTTAGAGAGTGCAAATTGCTCATTATTTAGACGCTTTATACTCGTAGGACTATTGGGATTCGTTCTTATCTCGTGTATGCTTTGACTAATCTCCTTGCTTACCAAAGGAAAACCATATTTCTCCCAAACTTGCCGAGGCGTGAACTTCGGACGGATAAACTGAATGTTCGCTCCGTCTGCTTGCATCTGTCTTACAAAGCGGATGATGTCGGGATATTCGTTGCCAGTGTTGCAGAACACTGCGAGAATGTCGGGGTAAAGAATCCTTGCAAGGTGGAGAAGTACCGTGGAATCCTTGCCACCGCTGAACGACACATAGACCTTATCAATTCCACCCATACGGCTGATGAAAGCCTCAAGAGTACCGAGTGAGTGATCTATCTTCTGTTCAAGCGACCACGATTGCCGTTCCTGTAATTCCTTTAGTGTCATTTTTGATGATTGTAAAAAGAAAAGCCCCTTTCATTGCGGTATTCAACGGCAGTAGACGCACGGCAGAAAATAACAACCCAGACATCATGAAACGTCCGTGCGTCCGACATTCCTTATTCCCGCTTTTTATCCCCTTACGGAGACCGATTCCACTCGGCAGGGGCTTTTTGAAGATAGATTTGTATAGTGCAAGCGGAGGGAGTCGAACCCTCATGGACTTACGAGGTCTTTAGCATCCGGACTCTCAGAACCTCTGCCACCCGATAAAGAATCGGGCGCGTCTGCCAATTCCGCCACGCTTGCTTGTGAAAACCTGCCTATCCTCACGGACGGGCAGGGTGTAAAAGTGTAGTTTCAAGATTTAACCTACATAAATCGCGGCGCCATCCTCGCGGACATCCGCAATACAATAACTTTTATGAATTTCCTAAAATTTGACTTTTGCTGTGTGCCTACAAGATGTGTCACGACCTTATAGACTGTATTTTACCGGGCGTCCTCACGGATTGCCCTACGGGGAATTAACATGTTTTCTTTAGAGTTAATATCACTATGCTTTAATCGGCACATCATCACGACGTTCCTTAGTCCAATCTTTAAATAGTATCACTTGCATCATGTGGTGCCCGCGAGGGTTCTCGTGTGTCCGCGCGGGCTTGGCGTTTCCGCCGATTTTCATTAACTTTGCAGTCGGAAAATAAAATAATGAAATATGGATAAATTTATCGAAAGGGCGAATGAACTGATCGCCCGCCTGGAATCCTTTGGCAACACATCAAGGCTTGATACCATTATCGCCTTGTCTTGTGCCTCGGAAGACGGAGGTGAATCATACAGAACAAAGAAACACAATAGAGATGCGTTAGAAGACTGTCTGCTTGACACCAAAATCTTACTCTATGAGTTTAATTGCCCACCGCTTTATGATGAAGCGATGAAGGCTATTGGGTCACAAGATCCCGAAGGTCCTGAGCTTTGTCGCCTTCTTCGGAAACTGATTGAGACCGCTGAGCTCCGTAGACAAGGCTGCGACTGATTTCCTCAGCCTGCCCCTCTTTATTATATCCGTGACATCGCAGGATTGATTCCAACTGCGATCTTACCATCTCCCTTATCTCATCGGCATTGAGAGAGGGAAGTCCGTCTATGCCCATTCCCGTTATATGAAGGTCGCACTCAAAAGACAACTGTATGCCCTTGTTGAGCCTTGTGTTTACTGATATTTCCATACTCTTTGAATTTTGATTAGCAGCCACAGAAGGATTCGAACCTCCGACCTGCTCAATGTCTTGGATTCCCGTACTCTGTTTTCAAACCGGGTGTCTATTACCGTTACCACCAAGCCTATGTGCCGCTCTGACCAACTGAGCTATATGGCTTCCGTAATTATTATGGCAAAATTAGTAGATGCTATGCCAGTTGCCTTATATCGGGTGCGCCGTCATACGCGCTCACTGCCACCCTCGGCTTTCTTATCGTGTCCTTGGTTAATGACCTTACCTGTACTCGGCTTTTTACGACCTTTCCTTTTTTCATCGGTTCAGGTACAAGGACTAAATGTTAAAGGGTTAATCACTCTGCATCATGTTTTCCTGCTCTCGGTTGATGCGATATAAACCTCACGCCTCGTTTATCGGTCAGACGCTACCTCCAGCTATTTCTCATCTTGGCTTGCATAGCCATGTGCCTCATCCTATACACCGTTTGCGTACAAGGGAACTCCTTGCCGACGTATAGGACCCGCGTTATCATTGTGCTCATTTCCGTCACTTGCGGCGGACGGTGTGCCGTTTAGTAATTTAGAAAGATTTCCAGTAGCGTTTCACTTCCTTGCCGAGAAATTGTTTTCGGCCGTTCTTTCCGGGGTGCCAGTCTATGCCGCCGTTGCGCTTGCCCTTGATGGCATCACGCCTTATCTTCTCGCGGCTCAGTCCGAGGATTTTGCATACCTCGTTCACGCCTCCTTTCCAGCTGTCGGGGATGTCGGGGCATTCAGTCACGAGGTTCATGGCTCTCAGTGTTAATTTCGCGTTCCCGCTTAAGGAAGATCCGGTAACAATCGCCGTTCTCATGGACCGCCACGACTTCCCATCCGTTACTTCCCCACATGTCGGTGGTTATCTCGTACTTGTCGCGGGGAACATTCTCAAGGACGTGGTTGTAGAATTTCTTCATGGCTTCTGCTCGATCAAGGGAATGATACCGTTCTTCTTCAGCTCGTTATAGAGGAAGAGTCTTCCCTTCTGAAGCCACTTTGTGTTCATCACAACCCTTCCCGTAGTAGAAGCCTCCGGAACGAACGTCTCCGAATGCGTGTAACCCATCGTGTTGTAGGGAGCGTAGAGGATCCATTGACCTCCAACCTTGCGCTGAATCCGGAGATTGCGCAGGATAATGTTAAACTTCTTCGCGCTCATGCCGTAGTCGGCGGCGATCTGGGTCGTGGTTACGGTCGACTTGCTCTGGAGTATCTGGTCGAGATAGCTCGTCCTCTCATGAAGCGACGCTATCGCCCGGTCCTTCTGCTCTATCTGCTCGCCCTGCGCCAGAAGAAGCGTGTTCTGACGTTCGATCTCCCTCTGCTGTTCCTCGATCCGGCCCTGCTGCTCGGCGGCGAGGAGAAGGGCCTCACGGAACGATGTCGGCACCTTCGGCCGGTTGGCGAGCTCAAGTTCCTGCCATCTGAGCACCAGCTTCGCCCTCGCCTCGTCATTGAACTTAGTCGCGATGTAGAGGCATTCGGTCTTTGTCAGTTCGTAACAGGGTGTTTCCCTTACGCCTCCGTTTGGCTGTGCTACCTGTCGGGATGTGAGGGAAAATTTTCCCTGAGATACTCTCTCCCATGCTGTCTCCATTTTACGGATGGCCTTCATTACGTCGTTGTGGGGTTTTCCTGTCACCTCAGCTATCTGAAGGGAGGTCATTGTATTTGTCTTAGTCAGCTCATTCATCGCGCACCTCCTTTCTCCTCCACTCTTATTCCTACCGTCATTGTCTTTCCAGACCGAGAGATTATGACATTATAGTCACTTATCTCCTTACGCGCCTGCAAGGCCACCTGATAGGTCGAATCAAGTTCAGGAGTGTCGGTGCAGGCGATCGCAAGGGTCTGCCCGGGCAACATCTTCTTTACTTGCTCTTTCGTTAATTTCATCTTATTTTCTCTTTTTTCAATTAAGAAATTTGGAAAATAGCGGGGAAAACGTTAACTTTGCAGTTGAGAATATGATAGATAGCGTAGTCAACGCCATCCCCTTTGCTATTGTCTTTTGCGCTCCTTTTCAAAAGCACGATGCAAAGTTAATACAAACTTTATGAAATATCAAGTTTACTTGATGTTTTTAACTTTTATTAACCTATGAATGTAAGTAGACTTAAATCGGCGATTGAAACTTCTGCGTTGACAAAGAAGCAGATAGCGGCAGATAGTGGTATATCACCTCAGGCTCTTCATGGGATATTGGAGCAAAAGGTTGACCCGAAGGTGTCTACCCTTGAGGCAATCGCCAATGTAGTCGGAATAAAAATGGGATCTCTTTTTGAAGACAGCAATATCGAAATCAAGGATAACGACCGAAGTTTCAACTCCAACGCCGACGAAATCATCAAGGAACTTACTTCAATCATCAAGTCGCAGGAAGAACGCATCAAACAACTCACAGATAAGCTGCTTGGGATATGAATACTTGGATCAAAATACTGACAATAATTGTTATTATTGAAACTCTTATGATTTTCATTTACCTATGTGGTTTAATGGAAATTGACACAAATAGCGCAAGCGTTCTCATAGGTTCTCTTAGTGTAATCGTAACATTTGTTGTTGGATGGAATATATATCAAGTAATTGATACAAAGGAAATAGTCAAAGAGGTCCCCTTATTACAAAGCAATTTCAATTCTTTAAGAAAAGAAATAGATACCCTTCACGAAGTCCATGAAGCGTATGTCTTAAGTATGGATGCAGAGGATTTAAGAAGAAGGGGTTATTCTTCATTGGCTTTTGAGCAACATATGCAAAGTGCTTTTATATTTGCCAAAGATTTGCAACATTACGAATTAAGATTTATGCAAGCACTCAGCCTCATGAGGGTTTCTTACGATGATATGTTTCGATCCGCTATGGAGTCAAGAGATAATGAAATTAAACAATTTGTAAATAAAAAAGAGGATTATATAAATCAACTTGAAAATCTATTAAGTTTAATCAATAATCTATCTCGCTTTTCAGAGCAAGCCAAGCATGATATAAAAGGATTAATAAACGATTTGAGAAAACTAAGATATATAAGTCCAGGGGAGAGATTTGAAGAAAACGAAGAATAAACAACTAAATAACACCCAGCCAATATGAAAAAAATTCTGACGATCCTGACACTGATGGTATCTATAACGACTCTTGTCGGCTGTAAGCAAAAGGAAAATATTTCTGATTTAGCTTCTAATCAAGTATCTTTAAGCATCAAAGAAAAATGTGGGACATTTCCTGAGTTTGAATCAATAAAGACAGCTTATAAGGCCGACAACGATTCTCTAATCGCCCTAAGATGCAAGATTAATACCCCAATGACAATAAATGGAATAACTACTGATGATTTCACTTATGTTTATATCATTGGAGATAAGGATACAAATTTTGAAGTGTTCTTGGGAGGTGCTATTGATCTTGATGGGTATGCTCATGATGCTATAAAAGATTTAAACAACTCAGGCAAGGTGTTTACAGGAGACGAGTTAAAGCGACTGAAAGACAATATTGTAAAAATGGCCGCTCTCCAAGCTGTAACCACAGGTGGCAGGGCAGTTAAATCAAACCCATAAGCCACTCCCCATTTATTTTTTTTCATAACCTCATGGAACTGAAAGAGAGGTATTACAGAAAACTTGAAGATGTATTGTCAACGTTAGCCGCCGAGGAAGATCTCAAGATTGCCGACAAAAGCATTAAAGAAATAGCAGGAACAGACTGGACGAGCATCAAGGAGTACATCAAGACTCACAAAGTCGCCTCTTTTGCATCCGGTACGTTATGGCATGTCAATCATAGCAGACTCGAGCAGGCTCTGACGGAGATTCGCATAAAACTTGACAGATTTAGACAGAATAAGAAGACAACCCGGAAGAATACTTTCAGGCAGATATGGCTTGCTGTAATATCAGCCTTCCTCGGGAGTATTGTCACGCTTGCAGTACAAGATTTGTGGAGCAAATTAGTTCGTAATAATAAGAGTGAGGATAGAACCGAGCAAAGCACATATGAAGTAGAGCACCCATTGGATAGCCTTAAGACGCGTAATAATTTCAGATAATTTTTCTCCTTCTTTCATACCACAAAGATAGTTATTTTCTCTGAATATGGCAAATAATGATACAATAAATAATACAACTCCCATACTACGTCTCCGCGAGTTTGTCGCGTGGGCGAAAAGCGAAGGACTGTGCAAGTCTGAGCATGACTTCGAGAAGCAATGCGGACTCAGCCCAAAATACTTAGCCAACAACAGCTCGAACGGAAGAGGAAATATCGGCACAAAAATGCTTGGGTTGATTGTGCGCCAATATCCCATGCTCAATCTTTCGTGGTTATGCACTGGCGAGGGAGGGATGGTCTGCAAGAAGACAGAACTTAACACGGACTACAAAGAGGCGTATGAGGCGGCAATGGCGCATATCGAGGCGTTGAATCGGATAATTGGGAAGAAGTAACACCCGACACCTACCAATCAGTGCCGGGTGTTTTCGTTCATATTTGCACATTCCCCATAAAATAGTTATCTTTGCACTCAGTTAATTAACCATCAGGGCATATCGCCACAAAGCCAAAAGAGCTTATTACGGAGAAATCCGCGATAGGCTCTTTTTAATTTTGTGTGATTATGGCAAAAGTAAAACCTATTGAAGGTGAAATTTGGAAGGTAGCTGAATTGGATTCCAAAGGCACTTATATGGTGTCAAATATGGGGCGCGTTATTGGTCCCAGCGGGAAATTGCTAAAACTTCCCAAACTACATGGTTATCCAAAAGTAAAATTTTGGAATGGGCGTTATGTTGATTCCGAATCTGTTCACAGACTCGTAGCAAAAGCCTTCATCCTCAACCCCGACAACAAACCCGAAGTGGATCATATAAATACGATACGTGATGATAACCGTGTTGAAAACCTGCGTTGGGTTACAACAAAAGAGAACTTAAACAATCCTCTCACAAAAAAGAAATTCAGCGAAGTCCGAAAAGGACACGTTGAGTCTGAGGAATGGAGACGCAATAAATCGCTTGCTCGAATGGGTAAACGATACGCATTGGGCTACCGATGGACGGCTGAGCAAAGAGCAAGATGTTCTGAAAGACAAAAGGGAGAGGGAAATCCCTTTTACGGGAAGAAACATTCTCCTGAAACCATCGCTAAAATGTCCGATGCGCATAAGAAAACAGCTCGCAAGGTTCGCCAATATACTCTTGAAGGAGTATTCATACGAGAATTTGAAAGCTCTCGTATGGCGTCTGAAGAATTGAAAATATGCAAGCGTAATATCAACGCATGCGCGGCGGGACGAGCGAAAACCGCCGGAGGATTCGTATGGGAATACGTAGGAAAGGAGGTGAGAAATGCCTAATTTAGGAGCATTATGGTATGCCCTAAGCTTAGACACCAAGCAGCTTGAGGCAGACCTTCAAAGGATAAACAACAAACTCAAAGACGCAGGTGCCACCATCACGGTCAATCCCGTCCTCGGCAAAACAATCAACGACATTCTCCCCAAGGGCGTTGATGTGGAGATAACACCCAACAAGGTGGCGCAGGACGCTCTTGACAAAGCCATCGAGGGAAAGGCGATGAAGGCTGAGATACTTCCCCTCGCCGACAAACTGAAATCGGCGGTCGTTGAAGCATTGAAAGACACCGTCGTTCCCCTTAACGGTATCACCATCCCTCCCGACAAGATTACGGCGGCTGTCACGTCCGCGCTTTCATCGTCAAACTTCACGGCGGTGGGGGAGAAGGCCGGGGATGAACTCACCAAAGCCATCAAGGTCAAGGTGGAGGGGCAGACGTATCACGCCACCGTCTCCGCCAAGACCGACAAACTTACCGATACCGTCACCAAGGCACTCGACAAGATATTAAGCAAGGAGCAGAAGATAAAACTTGACAAGAGCGACATTAGGGCGTTCCGCGATGAACTGAAAAACAAGATCTCGGAGAGCGTCAAGGTGACTCCGACACTTAACGTCACGCAGGAGGCTTTGCAGAGAGCCGTCGAGGGCAAGGTTATGAGGGTGGAGATAATGCCGCTTGTCACCAATCTGCGCAAGAACATCAAGGATGCCTTCGCAGGGAATCCGGCTGAGATTGAGGTGGGAGCCAACGCCGCAAAACTCCGCGACACCGTCACCCGTGTCCTCCTCGCCCAGGGATACATGGTCAACATCTCCACTGTCACCGGACTGGAGAAGTCCATCACCACTCAGCTCAACGGCAGGGTCTACAACGTCAGGATCCGAGCCAATGCCACCGAGATAGCCAACAGCGTCCAGGCCTCCCTCATGCAGGTGCAGAGCCGTACATTCGGATTGACTGTAGCGAAGGATGTGCTGCATAAGTCTATTGACGATGCCCTGATAGGAAAGCCGTTTCATATCAATATCGCGGTACATCAGGATCAGGCTCGGAAGGCGGTGCAGGACGCGCTTCTTCGCGCTCAGATCATGGGTAAGGATCAGGCTCTCGCTTACCAACGTTTGCAGACCGGAGAACTGAGAGCGGCACAAGCGGAACTTGCAAGGCTTAGGGCAGAGCAGTTAGGGGCGGCGAAGGCGGCTAACACCCACGCTTCGGCTTCGATAAACCTCGGCGGTGCATTGGGTAGCAACATCAAGATAGCGGGCGAATTGGGCGCGGCTATGGCTTCCCTCTATTCAGTCCATGCCGCCAAGCAGTTCCTCTCGCAGGTCATTGAGATAGGCGGTGAGCTGGAGCACCAGAAGATTGCACTTGAAACCATCTACGGCACACCATCAAAGATGGAATCGCTTTATGGCAATATCAAGAGTCTTGCCCGTCAGTCACCCTTCGGCGTGATGGAACTGACAAAGAATGTGAAGCAGCTCTCCGCCTACGGGGTGGCATATAACGAGGTCTACGACACCGCCAAGCGACTTGCAGACATATCCGCCGCGACTTCGGTAGACATTCAGCGTCTCATCCTCGCTTTCGGAAAGACTAAGAACAGAACGTTCCTTGACGGTCTGGAGGCGAAGCAGTTCGCCTATGCCAATATCCCTATCTACGATGCGCTGTCGAAGAAACTGACTGAACTTGAAGGAAAGTTTGTCTCTGTCAAGGACGTGATGGGGCGTATCAAGAAGCGCGAGATTGGCTTCGATATGGTCAAGGACATCCTTTGGGACATGACCGACGAGGGCGGCAAGTTCTACAACATGCAGGAGAAGCTGGCCGACTCCCTTCTGACATCAAAAAAGCTCATTAAGGATAATTTTGAGCTCATGCTTGGAGAAATCGCTGAGTCAAGTGCCGGAGATGCGATGAAGACTTTCTTCCAGTTTATTCAAAAACTTACTCGGGAATGGAAGACATTGTTTGCCGTTGTTGCTTCCGGAGCGGGAATATTCGGAATTTACAAACTGGCGGTCTTTGCGACCAACGTCATGATGGGGAGGATGAATGCGGCAAATCTGGCTCAGATACAATCACAAGCGAAGCTAAACGCAAGTCTTGCCCAGACCGCAACAATGTATCGTGGGTTGTCTGCCGAGGAGAGTAAGCAGATAATGCTGAAATCCACATTGGATAAGGTCAACTCGAAGAATATCTTTTCGAATAAGGCTTTGACTTCTGCCGAAATCAAGTTATTGGTAGCGGAAAAGGCTCTGACAAGAGATTCTGCGGCAAGAGTTATTGCAATGGGGAAAATCAGTCCTATTCAGGCGAGATACCTTGTTCAGCAGAAACTCATAACCGTAGGCGATCTACGGGCGGCAGTCGCGGCAAGGAAACACGGATTGTCTCTCAATATCCTTGGAAAGGATGTAAAGATAGCGTCCTTCCGATTCAAAATGCTTGGTGCGGCTGTATGGTCTTCAGTAAAGGCTCTCGGAGCAATGGTTGTCAATCCATTGACTGCGATAATGGCGGCTGTTGGGGCTGGAATGGCACTTTGGTCTCGCAATAATGAGGAGATGGAGAAGGCCAAGGAGATTGGAGAAGGCATGTTTACTAAAGCTGCGGATGGTGCGAAAGAACTTGATGACATCCTTAAGGGAATGAAGCCAGCCGAGAATATGAACGCCGCCGAGTTGATGCAGAATGTAGAGAAACTCAAGGAGGCGATCAAGGACTATGCCATCAACCCCATCGAAGACATCAACAAGTCACTCTACGACCAGAACGGTCTGCTTCTGCCACTGCAGCAACAATACGAGAATCTGCTGGATAAGTTGAAAAGCCTGAAGGCTGAGTTTGACCTTATAACAGAAAAGAACATAGGGCAAGCCGTCGGCAACGCTATCGCAGACTCCAACGGAGGAATATTCAACGATGATGTAAACACCAACGCCAAAGATTATGACAAGGCACTGAAGGAACAGTCTGACGCTATCCGAAAATATATCTCCGACAATGCCATAGAGGCGCAGAAGGCAGTGAAGGAAGCAATGGATCACAGCGAGGCTTTCAAAATTGCCGCCGGAGACATGAGGAACTGGCAGGCACAGTTCGCAGAACTTGTGAAAAACCGCGAGAGATACGGCAAGGATCTTGTCGGTCTTATAGATATAAACGAAGCAATCAACAAGGGTGGAGGCTCAAAACTAACTGCTATCCGGTCTACATGGGAAACCCTTGTGGATGATATGAAAAAGGCTTGGGAGAGTCTGAATGCGGATGCGAAACTAAAAGATCTTATCGGTGACGAGGAAACTATCAAGGATGCAACCGACGAGATAAGGGAAGCATACGCCCTCTCACTCGCTGAATGGATACGCAATCTTGAGGTAAGTGACGAGCTTAAGCAGAAGATGCGCGGTTTTTACGGCGACCTCCTTGGGATCGACATGCAAGGCATAGACTGGGAGCTACGGTTCTCCGAAAATCTCGAACGACAGCTTGCCGACAATAAGCCTGAACTGTTCTCAAAACTCAAGAAAGGCATCACTCTTTCCGAGGATGAGAAGGCCGAACTGAAGAATCAGGCCGTAGTGTCATACAACAATCTGTTCCGTAATCTTTCCGATGAGCTCAAGACTTCACTTCAAGATTCCTTTACCGTCTTCGGCGAAAACGGCAATCGCGGACTTGACTTTGACAAGGCGTTCCGCGTTTCGGCACGCATGTATCTTCTCGCCGATGAGGAGCAGTGGAAGCAGGAGATAGACCGCGCCGCTTCTAATCTCCCAGAGGTGCAGACATGGCTCAAAGGGGCTGCGGACACACAGTCATTCATCAAGGCAGTCAAAGAAGGCTACAAGGCCGCCAAAGACGGTCTTGACGATCTCCAGAAACGAACACCGCTTGAACTAAAGGGCTCCGTCAGCTTTGACATCAGCAACCTTCAGGCTATACCGCTCGTATCGAAGCAGTTTTCCGAGGCTTCTGCTCTCACTCAGCAGTGGATAACGGAATACAATCAGTTTGTCGCTACGGTAAATGCTGCACGCAAGGCCGGAGAATCCATGAGTTTCGACCCCGCTGAGACTAAGAAATCTTCATCCTCCTCCGATGGTCGCCCCCACCGCGACATGCTCGCTTCCAAGTTCAAGGAGGAATTCGCCGACCTCCGCGACGGATGGGCCGAAGTCCAGAAACTCGCCGACTCCCTCGGCATCGACGCCGCGTTCCGTAAGGTCGAGCAGTCATCCCTCTTCGGTCACTTCGACTGGGGCAACGGACCCAAGTCGTTCGAGGATTACCGCAAGGCCCTCGTAGACCTCCGCCAGCGTCTCTACGACGCCGGCATAAAGGGACATCCCGAGCGCGAGACCCTCTTCAACGACCTTACCAAGAAGATCTTCGAGGTAGACCGCACCCTCCTTGAGCGGAACATCCAGGACGCGCTCGATGCCGTGAGCCAGGAGCTCCAGCGTCAGACCGCCGACTGGAGCCTCTTCGACAAGATACGGAAAGCCACCGGCAATCAGGATCTCGCCGTCAGCATCGCATTCGGCCTTGACTCCGACGCCGAGACCGACTACCCGGCCCTCGTCCGCCATCGCTACGACCGCATCGCAGAGGAAGTCCGCAAGGTCTCCCCCAAGGCCGACATATTCATGTTCGATGACGTCACTCAGGCCAACCTGTCGAAGATGCCGAAGGAACTCCAGAAAGCCTACAAGGAAGCCCGCACCGATCTGATGAAGTATGCCCGAGAGCAGAAAGATGCCATAGCCGACATTCTCAACGAGTATCAGTCGCTTTCGGATAAGCTGGCGAAGATTGACGCTGACCGCGACCGCAAGCTCAAGACCATCCGCGAGTCCGACATGTCCGAAGCCGACAAGGCGAAGTACATACAGCGTATCAATGTGGAGGCGGACTACCAGAAGTTCACGCAGAGCAACGAGTATCTGCAATTCTTCGGAGGCATCTATGCGCTCACCATGTCGCAGGCACAGCAGATTGGAGACCTCATAGAAGAAAATCTTAACCGCAAGCTGCAGGCCGGATCAATATCCGCCGAGGACTACTACAAGGAGATCGAGCGCGTCCGCCAGCAGCTTGACAAGCTCCGCAATATCAAATCCAACGCCCTCACCTTCATGACTGAAGGTTTCAAGGGCCTTAACAAGAAAGAATGGGAAAAAAATGAAGCTGAACGCCTTAAAGCATCCCAAAAAGTTGAGAAACTTGAGGAGAATCTCGCCAAAGTCAAAGCCAACGGCAATATGTATGAGATTCAGTCTGCCGAGGCTCAACTTGAAGCAGCCAAGAAGGAACTTGCCGTACAGGATGCTATACGAAAGAAGCTTGTAGAAAACCAGCAGTGGATGGAGAATACCCTTGGGGTTGTCAATGTAATCGCCAACATAGCCGGAGGTATGTCGGACGCATTCAACACCCTCCGCGACATGGCTGACTCCTTCGGCTTTGACACCGACAGTAATGCTTGGAACACCGCCGCCTCCGTGATGGATACGCTTACGACCGTCACGGGAGGGGTGCAGAAAGTCCTGCAAGGCCTCATGTCGGGAGACATCGGCGGCGTCATCTCCGGAGTATTCGACACTCTCCTCTCTCCCATCACAATATGGAACAAACTCCACGATAAGAAACTCGACAAGATGATCGAGAAGAGCAAGGAGGCGGCTCAGATTATGCAGAACCAATACGACATATTGGAGAAGCAGATGGCGAACTTCCTCGGCAATGCTGCCCTTATGCGCACCGGTACGCTCGGAGGTGGCTACGGCAAGCAGAGGGAGCTGATGCAGGGTCAGCTTGCCGAACTCCAAAAGCAGCGCCAGGCTGAGATTGACAAGAAGAAGACCGATGACTCCGTCGTGAGGGACTACGAGCAACAGATTGACGAGATGAAGATACAGATCCGAGACTTCGCGCTTGAAGTCGCAAAGGATTTGTACGGCATTGACCTCAACAGCTGGGCCGAGCAGTTGGGCGACGCCCTCGTTGATGCCTTCGCCACCGGAGAAGACGCCGCCGAGGCCTTCGACAAGACGGTGGGCGACATCATGCGCGATGTGACATCGAAGATGATTTCTCAGGACATTCTCGCCCCTATGTTCGGAGACCTGCGCGACTATCTCTTCGGGAAGGACGGAACGGGCGGCGCGTTCGGCTCCGACTTCCAGCTTGACCCCTCCGAAATGGGAGCGATGAAGGAATACCTCGACAAGATAAAGAACGAGGGTATTCCGGCGGCCCAGGAACTCTTCGACGCCATCAATAACGCAACTGGGGGTATGCTCAATGATACGGAGAAGTCGAAGAGCGGAACGACTAAGGGGTTGCAGTCGTTGACCGAGAACACGGGGGATCTCCTTGCATCGTATGTAAACGGCATTCGTGGTGATACCTCCGTTATCCGACTTAATTGGGATAAACTGATGGAGTCTGCATTACCGCAGATGAACGTCATTGCCGAGGCTCAGTTGACCGCTCAAAGGCAGATTGCGGAGAATACACTTAGGAACGCAATCGCGGCAGAGGCGATACGGTCTTCGGCTGAATTGATGGCAAAATACAGCAAGAGTATTGATGATAGGTTACGCCGAGCGCAGGCGGACAAGAGTATGGGATTTTATCTTAGATAAATATATGGAAAATCTTAGCGAGACACTGAAACGTCAGGCAGAGGCATTGAACGCCTGCAAGAAGGGATTACGCAACTTCCCTGAGACCGAGCAAGGGATGATTGAGCGTTGGAAGGAAAACCTCGACTTCGCTTTGGAGAATAACTTCCCTTCAGTGGAGATCATAAGGGACGGTTTCGACCGCTCCCTTCTCCACAAAAATCTTATATTTGTGGACGAGCATATTAACATCGACTATGCCCCAAACGGAGTCTATGTGCTGAATGGAGCGTGCACCGGTGTGCTTCACTTCCGCGAGTGGGCCGCGGCTGCCGTCTATGTCCGGCACGAGAGCCACATCCATATAATTGCCGATGACTTTGCCAAGGTGTTCGTGAGGCTGTATGATGGGGGAGAGGCTGATGTTTGTGACATAGGGGATTCTGTTGTCAAAGAGTACGACAGAAGGAGGTAGCATTATTCTTTCCCATATAGTACATAGTTGAGAACGCGACGGTTGGCTTCATCCATCTTCTTCAGATCGCGCTTGATGTATATGGCAGTAGTGGGATTCGTACCGCCGCTATGTCCGAGGGCAAGCGATATGGTTGCGTCGGGAATGTCAAGATCCGCCGCCAATGTAGCCCAGGAATGTCTCGCCCAATATGTCTGCAATTCCGGGAACGCCGGGGTTATCTTTATTTTCCCTCCGCGCCCCGGCACCTTCTGACGCTTGCCGATCTTTTTAAGGGTAATGTTCATGTATTTATTGAACTCCTTCGGATTCGGCCATCTGTCGGCTATGCAGAGCAAATTCTTCTCGCCCTTCCATCTTTCGATTATCTCCATCGCCTCCGGCTCTACCTTTATGGAATATAGGCGGTGCGTCTTTGCCCTCCGATACTCAATTCTGCCGTCAACTATCTCTGTAAGGTTGTAGAGATCAGTTGAGTTGATGCCTATGAGCATGAATATCAACTTGAACATGTCAAGGTATATTTTCTGATACTCCTCCACCGGATAATCGAAGAGTTCTCGCAGGCTCTCAATCGTCATTGAACGCTTGCGAGTTTCCTCCGGGTGTATCTTGAAGCGACGGAAGGGATATTTCTCAGTCAGTTCCTCGTCGATTGCGCGGTTGATGACAGTGCGGATATTCTTGAAATGGATATTGCGCGAGTTCTGCTTCAAGTCATCTTTTACCATCCACTCATCAAAGGCGTTGAGCCATCTGAGTGATATATCTTCAAATGTCAGTTCGTCGAACGGCTTGCCGTGGTCTGAGTCCTTATCGGCACAGAACGCCTGCATCTTCTTGAAGGTGGATTCGATGGAAGCCTTGTACCCTTTATTGGCTTTCGCGTTCATACGTTTCTCATAGAACTTTCCGAACAGTTTTGTTTCATTCTCCTTCCGCTTTTCCTCTTCATCTTGATCTATTGCTTCCGATGCAGAGATTCTTCCCTTCACCAACTTCCCGAGTTGCTTTATCTCCATATTGTCAAGGTCGGTGTTGTCGCGGATAAAATCCAGCTGAATCTCCTTCAGGCGTTTCCTGACATCGCCTAAAGTAGACGAGAGGTATATGTTTTCAACTTTTGGAGAATCCGACAGGGCATCATCCAGCTGCTCTGCGGTAGCCTCATACCCAAGGCTCCATTCTACTTTCTTGCGGTTGTTGGTAATCCTAAGTTGAATAGCCTTACTTGTTGGTTTTAAGAAGAATTTGAACGTAAACATATAATCAAATGTTAAATTATCTTAAAAGCGATAGTTTGTGAAAATTGTTCTATTTTTCAGTTTCACAAAAGTTCTATGTGAAACATATGTGAAACGTTATTGGCAAAGATAGGCATTTATTGGCATAAATTGGCAATAATGGATTAGAAAATTATCTTAAATAATCTTAAAAAGACATAGAAAATGTCCTATAATCAGCTTATATTTTACTGATTATAAGACATTTACAAATCTAATTTTTTAAGTGGAGCATATCGGACTCGAACCGACCACCTCTTGACTGCCAGTCAAACGCTCTAGCCAGATGAGCTAATGCCCCGT
>JAIECF010000260.1 GCA_029068655.1 Muribaculaceae bacterium
TTGTGAAAATGGAGCAATCTCAGTCGGAATCCAATCCGGAATCTAATCCGATGGTATCTTATGAAAAGACGGCCAAAATAAAGAAATGGCTCTTCGGCATCGTCGGAGTGGCTGTTTTGGGCATAGCCGCATCGCTATGGCTTCCTAATGACGACAAAGAGGCAAAACAGGCACCCAAGGTAAAGAAAATCAGAACTGAAAGAAACGGGGTGCTGAAAGATACGATCAATGGTCATGAATGGGTAGATCTGGGGCTTCCGAGCGGTACGAGATGGGCTACATACAACGTTGGAGCCGGAAGTCCGGAGGAATTCGGAGATTTTTATTCCTGGGGAGAGACTGAGCCCAAGAGCGAATACGTAGACATCAACAGTCTCACACACCGCAAGGACTTCAAATGGCTCGTAAAGAATGGTATAATTAATGAAGACGGAGAGCTGACCAATGAGCATGACGCAGCGACCACTGTCTGGGGAGAACCATGGAGAATGCCGACAGAGGAAGAATTTGGAGAACTGATCGATCTATGCGAGTGGCAGTTTACGTCATATTACGGAGTAAACGGATATCTCGTCACAGGGCCTAACGAGCAAACCTTATTCATAGTAGCAGCCGGTTTTCAGCAAGGTGAAGAACCCGAATACGTAGGGGAATATGGAGATTACTGGACATCTACCGTAGTACCCGAACTGATTGGAGCCTCATGTAGCTTAGGCTACAGTCCTAAATCCTACGGACGCCGGCGTTACGCCCGCTTCGTCGGTCGCTCCATCCGTCCGGTGCTCGATTAAGAACAACTGTTCTTAATCAGAGTATATATTATGCGATTTTATGTAGTTCAAGACTTCTTCAGGTAAGAAATCTCTTAACTCGCTTTGAGATGCAATTGAAGAATGCGCTTCGCTCAGAAGACGACGTATGCCGGTGGAGGATACAGGCATCTCAGGTGCACAGGTCAGGAGGGTTACGTTTTCCGATTTATGTTTTAAGTTCACCGATTGCAGGCTAAGGACTTCACCCGGCCGGGGATATACAATTACTCCGAATTCGTCGAGTATTTCCTCCGGATTCTTCCACTTGTCGAAGTCAGCCCAGTTGTCGCCTCCTATGATAAGGCGGAAGTCAATGTCCGGATAGGATTCTTTCAACTTTTCAAGCGTGTTGTAGGTATAGGAGGGAATGGGAAGAGTGAACTCGAAGTCGCTGACCTTTATGCCCGGAATGCCCGCAACGGCGATACGAGCCATCTTGAGTCTCTGCTCGTCGGTGGCGACATAACCCTGTGGTTTCAAGGGGTTAAGCGGTGAGACCATGAGCCATACTTCGTCGATGTCTGTATGCTTAAGAACGTATCGGGCCAGATTGATGTGGCTGTTGTGGATAGGGTCGAAGCTCCCGCCGAATATACCTGCTTTCATTGTTTTTTTAGAGTTTCTTAACGCTTTTTCCGAACTGAATAGCCGAAGTGGCCGATTAGGTCGCCGAGAGAGAAGTACTGGCCATGGCTGTAGACCAGCATTCCGGCTTTTTCCAATTCGAGCTTTCCGGTCTCTTCATTTATGAAGCGTGAATCAGCGCGTACGTTGACGACATCTGCCATGAACATGTCGTGACTACCGAGATGCATGACATTCTTTACTCGACATTCGATGCTCAATGGAGATTCCTCTATCGTCGGGCTCTTCACCATCTCTCCGGGCAACGGGTGCAATCCGGTCTCCTTCCATTTGTCGTAGTCGCGGCCGGATCGGACACCGGCCCAGTCTGTGGCTCGAGCCATATCTACGGTTGTGAGATTGAGAGTAAACTCCATGTTTTTTATCAGCAGCGCGTGGGAATGGCGCTCCGGACGAACCGATATATAACACATAGCGGGGTCGGAACAGATAGTTCCAACCCACGCTACAGTTATCATATTCCACTCTTCGGGCGAAGCTCCACAAGTGGCGAGCACCGCGGGAAGAGGGTAGATCATGGTTCCCGGTCTCCAGGAAAGCTTCATCTAATGAATAATTATTAATGATGAATAATTAATTATCATCAGACGTTGAGGTCTTTGAGTACCTGGTCGATATGGGCGTCGGCCTTCTTCACTACCTCCTCATACTGATCCTTGTCGGTAAGATCTTCACGAACCTCCACATAGAACTTTATCTTAGGCTCAGTACCTGAAGGACGAATAGAAACCTTGTCGCCTGCTGCTGTGAAGAACTGCAGCACGTTGCTCGTGGTCGGGAAATCCATCTTTGTGATCTCACCGGTCTTTAGATCCTTGCAGTTAAGGTCAAGATAATCCTTCACCATGACAACCTCGCTTCCAGCGAGCTCCTTGGGAGGATTCTCTCGGAAATTCTTCATCATGGCTACAATCTCCTCTGCACCGCTCTTGCCCGGACGGACAACGCTTACGCCACGCTCACGGCTGAAACCGATCTCAAAGTATATCTCCTTGAGGAGCTCATAGAGATCCATACCCTTATCGGCAGCCCATGCTGCTATCTCGCACATGAGAGGTACTGCAGAGATCGAGTCCTTGTCGCGTACAAATGTCTCAGCCAGGAAGCCGTAGCTTTCTTCGCCTCCACCGATGTAGCGGCCTGTGCCTTCCTGCTCACGCATCACGTTGGCGATCCACTTGAAGCCTGTGAATACATCGAACATACGCACATTGTTCTTGTCAGCAATACGCTTTACAGCCTCGGTAGATACGATGGTCTTCACAACATATTCATTGCCCTTCATCAAACCGAGCTCATTATTGCGGGTCATAAGGTAGTAGAGGAAGATCATGAGGATCTGGTTGCCGTTGACGAGCTGATATTCGCCCTTACTGTCGCGAACGACGAGACCTACACGGTCAGCATCAGGATCGGAGGCAAGGACAAGGCTTGCGCCTACCTCACGAGCCTTCGCGATACCCATGGCCATAGCCTCAGGGTTCTCAGGATTGGGAGAAACTACTGTCGGGAAGTCACCGGACTGAACGTCCTGCTCCGGAACGTGGATAACGTTCTCAAAGCCCCACATCTTGAGAGCATCAAACATGAGCATGGAGCCAGTGCCATGGATCGGAGTATAGACGATCTTCATGTCGGCGTGACGCTTGTCTGCTTCAGGAGAAAGCGACAAGGCATGGATCTCATTAAGGTAGGGTTCATCGACATCCTTACCGATGATCTGGATAAGATCTTTGTTTGGAGTAAACTTAATCTGGTCGACAGAAGTGATCTTATTGACATATGCGATGGTCTCTACATCATGGGGAGCGATCATCTGGGCACCGTCGCTCCAGTATGCCTTATAGCCGTTGTATTCTTTCGGATTGTGGCTTGCAGTCACCATTACTCCACTTTGGCAACCGAGGTGACGAATAGCATAGCTAACCTCAGGTGTAGGACGGCATGCATCGAAAAGATATACCTTGATGCCATTGGCCGAGAAAATGTCGGCTGCGAGTTCAGCAAACTTGCGGGAGTTGTTGCGGACGTCATGACCTATTGCCACAGAAATTTGCGGAAGATCCTTGAAACAATCCTTAAGATAGTTAGCGAGGCCCTGGGTAGCAGCGCCCACTGTATAGATGTTCATACGGTTGGAGCCCGGGCCCATGATGCCGCGGAGACCTCCTGTGCCGAATTCAAGATCTTTATAGAAAGCCTCGATCAGATCGGTCTTGTCTTCAGCGTCAAGGAGAGCCTTAACCGCTGTGCGAGTTTCTTCATCGTACTGGGGGCCAAGCCATTGCTCGGCTTTTGCCACCACTGATTTCATCAGTTCTTCGTTGTTCATATTGAGGGTTATATTATAAAGTTAATTCATAATCATAGATTCTGATAGCCTTGCAGCCCCTTCGGTATTGTTATATTGAAGACACACATGCGCGTGCCCGGAGTCTACATGCTGCTTAACTCCGGCATGGGAAGCACAAGTCTCCTTATTAATTAAACGCAAATATAATGAAATTAGATTATAAAGACAAGACATTTTTTAATATTATTTGCCTTTGTGGCGAATATTCGTTATCTTTGCACAATGAATCATAAGGAAGTCCAAGTCTTCAGGCACATGCCTTCATTCTTATGAAAACCGGCATGCTGTTTTTGAAGCGTCAGCCTTTGAAAGACTCTACAGCGACTTGCCTTAGAAACGTATATTTCTTATCTGACTAAACAAAAACCGCTGAACACTCATGATATACTCTATGACCGGCTTCGGCCGCGGCACGGCGACAGCCCCCACAAAGAAAATCACAGTTGAGATAAAGAGCCTTAACTCAAAGCAGCTCGACCTGAGCATGCGTGTACCGGGATATTTCAGAGAGCTGGAGGTGGAAGTGAGAAACTCTCTCCTTCAAAAGCTCGAGAGAGGCAAGGTCGACCTGTCGGTGATGGTTGAGAATACAGCTCCGGAAGCTCCTGCCAGTGTAAACACTGAAGTGCTTGCAGCCTATAAGGGCCAGATCGAACGAGCAGCCGAACAACTCGGTATAACTACGCCTGATGACTGGTTTGCTATACTGATGAGAATGCCGGAATCAATGAAGACTCAGCTTCAGACTCTCGACGAGGCAGACGTGAATGCTTTCAAGAAAGCTTGCGACGAAGCAGCAAAAAGACTGACGGAATTCCGGGAAACAGAGGGGCGGAAACTATATGCTTTCTTTGAGGAGAAGACTGGAAATATCGCCGGATTGCTTGAGAAAGTTGAACCTTTCGAAAAAGAACGGATCAATAAAATCAGGGAACGTCTTGAATCTCAACTTTCCAGACTTACAACTATCGAATACGACAAGGGAAGACTGGAACAGGAACTTATCTTTTACATAGAGAAGCTTGACGTAGCTGAAGAAAAGCTGCGTCTAAGAAGCCATATCAACTATTTCCGAGAGACAATGGGAGGCAAAGATGAGAAACCGACTTGCGGACAGGGCAAAAAGCTCGGATTTATCGCCCAGGAAATGGGGCGGGAAATCAATACTCTCGGATCAAAAGCCAATGATGCTGACATGCAGAAGATAGTCGTGATGATGAAGGATGAACTTGAGCAGATCAAGGAGCAGGTACTTAATGTACTTTGATCTGCAGGGATGTGCAAAAAAGAGTAAATAGGAAAGGATATGGATTGAGGGAAAATTATTCGAATAAGACAGAAATACGATGAATAAAGGAAAGATAATTGTGCTTTCAGCTCCGAGCGGAACAGGAAAGTCTTCAATAATCAAGCGACTGCTGGATTATCCTGAGCTCCAGCTCGGCTTTTCCGTGTCAGCGACATCACGCTCTCCGAGAGGCACTGAGCAGCACGGAGTGGAATACTATTTCATCACTCACGAGGAATTCAAGAATAAGGCCGAAGCAGGTGACTTCGTGGAATGGGAAGAGGTGTATCCGGGTACTTGCTACGGTACACTTAAGAGTGAGGTGAAGAGAGTGACGGAAGCAGGACAGAACCTTATAATGGACATCGATGTCAAAGGTGGACTCAATGTTAAGAAATGCTATGGAGATCAGGCACTGACAATCTTTATCCTTCCGCCAAGCAAGGAGGAGCTGGAGAAACGTCTTCGCGGACGCGGCACCGACGCTGAGGAAGTAATAAGGAAACGACTTGATAAGGCTGACTACGAGCTGAGTTTCGCACCTCAGTTTGACGTCAGGGTAGTGAACGATGATCTGGAAAAAGCCGTAGAGGAAGTCAGGACTCTGATCATGCACAATGCATAAATCCTTATGGATTGTTAATAATTGCAGACTCTGAATCTACTGCACGACATAATATCAGGATAAAGAAAAGGCATCGTGAACACGATGCCTTTTCTTTATCCTGTATTTAATCTTTCTGAGCATAGTAGTTTTTGCTCGCTCCATAGTGTCCATAGCCCCCGGAGCCTTCTGTTCCATTGAGAAGCAGGCACATGTTATGATATTCCTTGCTATGATATACAGACTCAAGCTCAGATAGAAGTCCTCGCTCGAAAAGACCTGCGCGAAGCACAAATATAGTGTTTGTACACACAGTACTGAATATCCTGCCATCGGCAATCATCTGAATCGGAGGACAATCGATGAAGATCACATCATAGTCGTTTCTGAGCTGCTCTATCAAAGAGTTCAGTCTACCGTTTTCCAGAAGCTCTGTAGGATTCGGTGGCGTCTTTCCTCCGGGAAGGACATCGAGGTTTTCATTAAGTTTACCTCTTACGATAGCTTGAGACACCGAGACCTTGCCAAGAAGACACTGGGCCAGACCATTGTCGGGATTACCTATGAATATGGATGAGGAGTTGCGACGCATGTCACCATCGATCACGAGCACCTTCTTTCCACGAATGGCAAGCGACATTGCAAGATTAATAGCGATAAAGCTCTTGCCTGAACCGGGATTGAAACTTGTCAGCATGACCACAGGACACTTATCCTCGCCGTCAATCATAAAGTTTAGATTAGTCCTGACGACACGATATGCTTCATTGACCACATCTCTATTTCCCTGGCTGACGACAACCATGTGATCCTTATCATCATACTTTTTGGCGTTGACTTTGGGAATCTCACCGAGGAAAGGAATGCTGAGACCCTTGAGATCGTTCTTGTCACGAACCTTGGTATTCGATACTTCCTTGACATAAACCGTACCGACTGGAATTGCCAGACCAAGCAAAAAGGCCATCAACAATATAGAAATCGGTTTTGGAGAAGTAGGTTCGGAATCACCGTGAGGTCTGGCTATAATACGTGTATTATAAGGTGTGAAAGCCTGATTTAACTGATTCTCCTCCTTTTTCTGTAAAAGATACAGATATAGTGATTCCTTCACTTTCTGCTGACGCTCTACACTTAGGAGATAGCGAGCCTGTTCAGGATTAGAAGCAAGATTCTTCTCAAAAGAAAGTTTTTCCTTATTAAGTGAAGCTATATCCTGGGATATGATCTTTATTTGGTTGTCGATTGAAGAGAGTATAGCGTTTCTTGAATCTTCGATTTGAGAATCAAGCGACTTCACAAGCGGGTTCTCAACAGATGAAGCGTCGACCATGGCATTGCGATTCTGCACCATAGCGTTATGAGTAGCAATCTGATTGTCGAGAATCTGATTCTGCATTCCAAGATTGGAAGGAAGTGTCCTGGCCGGATTATCGTTTTTCTCAATATATTCTTTCAGATACCGGGCAAGCTGAAGGTTATTGTTGAGGGCAAGCAGCGCGGAGCGTGTATTCTGCTCCTCATTGAGGCTTATAGTGGCGCTTGCTATGATATCAGGAATCTGGTTTTCAGATTTGAAGTCAGAAATATCGGAATCAACTTCACTCAATTCCTTACTGAGTGAAGCGAGCCGCTCGTCGATGAAATCGGAAGACGCGAGAGCCACCTCATTTTTACTAAGTATCCAGTCTTCGTTATATACCTGTATGATAGTGTTGAGAACATCTTCAGCACGAGCGGGAGAACCATCAGTCACGGTGAGGTCAACTACCGAAGCCTCTTTCCTAAGTTCATTTATGGAGAGTTTAGAAAGCCAGGATTTAATAGCACCTTTCATGGAAGAGCGACCTATCGCGAGTGAATAACCCTGATCTTCATCGTCTTCATCCTTATCCTTTCCATAGAAAGGAGTCTTTTCAATCTTTATCTTGCCGAGGGGGGTCATAATCGACTCACCGAACTTATAAGGCTTATTCTGCTCATACTTCACCTTCTTATCCTTCACCTTAAATGACTTAAGGAAAATCTGACCGTCATTGTCTATCTTCATCTTAAACGAGCCCCCTATGTTGGAAGATAAAGTCTCGAAAGTGACGGTAACCGGAAGAGAGGAGCCGTAAAGCACGGTGCTTCGCAGACCTTTCTTCATGATATAGTTGGTCTGAAGCCCAAGTCTTTCAATCACCTGCTCAATGAGGTCAGGAGATTCGAAATAGGCCATTTCATTATATAGATTGTTGGTAGCATTGCCTATTCCAAGGTCGGAGAACATAGCGAGGGCTGAAGACGAACCGCTTTCGCCGTCTTCCTTTATTTCCACCTGCGCCTCTCGCGTATAGCTGAAAGGTTTCCAAGCAAGATAAAGCAATGCGAGACCAATGCATACCATAAGTGAAAGGAGAATCCATCTCCACTGACGGACAATTGCGGTAAACAACTCCCTCGGGGTAAGCTTCTGCTCTCCCAGTCTGTTACCTTTAGATGTCTTATCGATGTTGGGTTCCATATATAAACTTTACTATCTTGTAAAAGAACGAAAAAATAGCCCCATAATTATATATGTATACCTATCGGGCTAAAGATTTTACAAAATTAGTAAAAAAAAACGACATGAGCAAAAGAGGGCGCCTTCGTTGTGAATCTTGAGTATTATGCCGGAAAATCAGAGAGCGCACCCTGAGCGTGAAGAAAGATAGTCGTTGAGTATAATGGTAGCGGCTATTTCATCTAAGAGTTCCTTGTCGCGGCGAGCCATACGGTGAAGTCCGCCATCAAGCATGGCTCGATGGGCAAGAGTTGATGTGAAGCGTTCGTCATAACGCTCCAATGGCGTGTCAGGCATTTCTTTACGGAGATGCTTGATAAAGGGTTCGATAAAACGTGAACTTTCGGATGGAGAACCGTCCATCTGTTTAGGAAGACCTATGATGATCTTATCTACAGGCTCCTTCGAGCAATAATCCTTGAGAAAAGACATAAGATCGCATGAGCGCACTGTAGTAAGTCCGTTAGCGCATATTCGAAGAGAGTCAGTTACTGCGATGCCGCATCTTTTGCGGCCATAGTCTATAGCAAGTAAGCGTCCCATAAGGATAGTGTTGTCAGGTTATCGTGAAAACGAGGTATAAGACCTAAAAAAGACACACCTTCAGGCTACAGACCTGAAGGTGTGAGAGTCTAAAATTAGGGTTTCAATAACATTTTTTACTTACTTCTTATCTGCAAAGAAACGCTGATAGAGACCATAGAAGCCCTGTCCATGGCGAGCTTCGTCCTTAGCCATCTCGTGCACTGTGTCATGGATAGCGTCGAGGTTAGCGGCCTTAGCGTTCTTAGCAATACGCATTTTGTCTTCATTAGCACCGGCTTCTGCATGCATACGCTTCTCAAGATTGGTCTTGGTATCCCATACCATATCACCGAGGAGTTCAGCGAATTTAGCAGCATGTTCAGCCTCCTCAAAAGCATAACGCTTGAAAGCATCAGCCACCTCGGGATAACCTTCACGATCTGCCTGGCGAGACATAGCAAGGTACATGCCGACTTCAGTGCACTCTCCCATGAAATGGTTGTTGAGGTCTTTCTTCATCTCGTCGTCGACGTCTTTAGCGACTCCAAGCTCATGCTCGGTGACGAATTTCAGAAGCTCAGCCTGATCGAGTTCCTTGAATTTTGAAGCCGGTGCGCCACACTGGGGGCATTTTTCAGGTGCGTTTTCACCTTCTGCCACATATCCGCAGATGGTGCATATCCATTCTTTAGCCATATCGTTTTCTTGTTTTTAGTTTTTGATTTTTTATTCTAATAATACCTTAATCACATAAGGCAACATTAAAACAAAGGTAGATGAAAGATGGTTCAAGAAAGAAAGAAGTTTATACTGAGTCTAAATAGGATGTAAATTCCATCCTATGAACAGAAGATAATGGAGCTACTTTTCTCCGCACGCCCCGAGATTAACAATTTTATTGCACTCCGGGCAATGCCAGCTCATAAAAAGCGATAGCGGACGCAGTTGCTACATTTAAGGAATCGACATCATGGTGCATTGGAATTTTTACCACATAATCTGCTGAGTCGATGGTCTCGATGGGCAGCCCCTCCCCTTCCGTACCCATAACAATGGCGAGCTTATGTTCGGCCTTGAGGACCGGGTCAGAGATATCCACTGAATTATGGCGCAGGGCCATGGCTACAGTCTTGAAACCACAGGACTTCAACTGCTTGAGTCCACCTTCAAGCCTTGTCCAGGGAATGAGGAAGACTGAACCCATCGACACGCGGACAGCGCGGCGGTTGAGCGGATCGCAGGCCGTCGGACCCATGAGGACCGCATCCATTCCGAGAGCAGCGGCAGACCGGAAGATAGAACCAATATTAGTAGTGTCGCTTACATCATCGATCACCACAATCCGTCTTGAGGCCTTACAGACATCCTCTACTGACGGAAGAACAGGGCGCCGCATGGCACACAACACTCCGCGTGTGAGGGTATATCCGGTAATAGCAGCCAGTACTTCCCTACTTCCTGTATATACCGGAATATCCGGTACACGCGCGATAATGTCTGCGGCATCGCCTTCAATATGGCGCTTCTCGCAAAGGATCGCCACCGGGACCAAACCTGCGTCAAGAGCTACTCGAATCACTTTAGGACTTTCAGCTATGAAAAGTCCATCATCCGGATGAAGAGTATTGCGGAGCTGAGCCTCAGTCAGCCCCGCAAATATCTTAATCCGCGGATCATCGATAGCGGTGATCTCAACAGGATCCATCACATGAGTTTCTTATAGCGTATACGATGGGGTGTCTCAGCGTCGATACCATCGCGCTTCTTGCGGAATTCCTCATAGTCGGAATAACTTCCTTCATAGAAAGTGATCTTGGAGTCGCCTTCGAACGCAAGGATATGGGTGGCGATACGGTCGAGGAACCAACGGTCATGGCTGATGACCACAGCACAGCCGGCGAAATTCTCAAGACCTTCCTCAAGAGCACGAAGCGTATTGACGTCGATATCGTTGGTAGGCTCGTCGAGCAGCAGTACGTTTCCCTCTTCCTTTAGAGCCATCGCCAGATGCAGACGGTTTCTTTCACCTCCTGAAAGCACGCCTATCTTCTTTTCCTGATCAGCACCGGTGAAATTGAACTTGGAGAGATACGCACGCGCGTTCATATCGCGGCCTCCCATACGGAAAGACTCTACACCCTGAGAAATTACCTCGTAGACGCTCTTCTCAGGATCCAGATCCTTATGAGACTGGTCTACGTAGGCGATCTTAACGGTCTCGCCCACCTCGAAATCACCACCGTCCTGCTTTTCAAGTCCCATGATGAGTCGGAACAGAGTGGTTTTGCCGGCACCATTAGGACCGATCACTCCGACTATGCCATTGGGAGGAAGCATAAAGTTAAGGTCGTCGAAAAGATTCTTCTCTCCAAAAGCCTTTGCCACGTGGTTGGCAAGTATCACCTTGTTGCCGAGGCGTGGTCCATTAGGAATAAATATCTCAAGTTTCTCCTCGCGTTGCTTCTGGTCTTCATTGAGGAGGCGGTCATAGCTTGCCAGACGTGCCTTTCCTTTGGCCTGGCGGGCCTTGGGAGCCATGCGCACCCATTCAAGTTCTCTCTCGAGAGTCTTGCGGCGCTTGCTCGCCTGCTTCTCTTCTTGAGCCATCCGCTTTGTCTTCTGGTCAAGCCAGGATGAATAGTTTCCTTTCCAGGGAATTCCTTCTCCGCGGTCGAGCTCAAGAATCCAGCCTGCTACATGATCAAGGAAGTAACGGTCGTGAGTGACAGCTATTACGGTTCCTGGATACTGCTGAAGATGCTGCTCGAGCCAGTCGATCGACTCAGCATCGAGGTGGTTGGTCGGCTCGTCGAGCAAAAGCACATCAGGCTGCTGAAGCAGCAAACGGCAGAGAGCGACGCGTCGGCGTTCACCGCCTGAGAGCTGTGAGACAGGCTGATCATCAGGCGGACAGCGGAGCGCATCCATCGCTCTCTCGAGCTTATTATCGATATTCCAGGCGTCGGCAGCGTCAAGCTTGTCTTGAAGCTGGGCCTGCTTCTCCATAAGCTTATCCATCTTCTCAGGATCATCAAGCACCTCGGGATCACAGAAAGCATTGTTGACTTCCTCATATTCAGCAAGAAGATCCATGATAGGCTTCACACCTTCCTCTACAACCTGACGCACGGTCTTATCCGGGTCAAGTTTGGGATCCTGCTCAAGATAGCCCACTGAGTATCCGGGCGAGAATACCACTTCACCCTGAAAGTTCTTATCAATTCCGGCAATTATCTTCATGAGGGTAGATTTACCACTACCATTAAGGCCAATGATTCCGATCTTTGCCCCATAAAAGAAGGAAAGATATATGTTTTTGAGTATCTGACGTTGGGGAGGTATCACCTTCGATACTCCCACCATTGAGAAAATTATCTTTTTATCGTCTGCCATAGTTCATTTAATTCAAAATGCATGATTCAAAATGCATAATAAACCCTATTGATAAATATTTGTATTTTATCTTTAAAAATTAATTATTTACACTTATCTGGCGGCCGTTTTTGTTCGGTAGTCGCAGCGCACCTTACCTTTTGCAATGTTGTTGAGCTTCGATCGAACGAGCTGCTTGCGTATGGGTGCTATATGGTCAGTATAGACCTCCCCTTCGAGATGATCATATTCATGCTGGATGATACGGCTAAGAAAGCCGGTAAATTCCTCCTCATGCTCCACGAAGTTCTCGTCGAGCCAGTTAAGGCGTACATGCTCCACGCGCTTGACATTCTCAGACAATCCGGGAATCGAAAGGCATCCTTCGGGGCGACTTATCGAATCCATGTCTTCTATCACGTCAAGCTCAGGATTTATAAGTACCATTTTTGAATCCTTACATTCAGGAAAATCATCGCCAAGCACGCTTCCGTCAAGCACAATCAGCCGTATGGAGCGCCCTATCTGTGGAGCTGCCAGCCCCACACCTTCAGAATTATACATTGTCTCCCACATGTCTGCGATCAATTTTTGCAGATCGGGATAATCCGGAGTGATTTCTTCGGTCTCCGCCCTCAAGACGGGATGACCGTAAAGGTAGATCGGTAGTAACATATATAGTTGTCAGTTTTCAGTTGTCAGTTGTCAGTTGTAGCTTGGGGAGTGCGCCCCGTCATAGTGTTGAGAGCTGATGATCCATTCAGGAATTTCGGTAGAATTTTGGTGATACACCTACATTCTTCTTGAAGTATTTACCGAAAAACGACTGGGTGGGGAAATTGAGAGTATCGCTTATCTGCTGCACTGTCAGATTGGTCGATTTAAGAAGTATCTTTGCCTCCAGGACGAGAAACCGCTCTATCCACGATGCAGCGGAATAACCGGTCTGAGCCTTCACTGTACGCGATAGATGCTTGGGAGTGACGCCGAGTTCCTCCGCATAATACTCAAGGAAACGCTCAGTCTTGAACTTATCCTTAACAAGCTTAATAAAACGGTCGCTAAGACGCGCTGCTGAGTCGGTAGAAGACTCGAGAAGCTCATAGCAGCGATATGCATATCTGTAATAAAAGGCTATAATGGAATGCTGGAGGGCCTTTAGAATCTGAGGGTTCTTAGTGTCGGAAGAGATCATCCGCAGAGACCTATAAAGACTCTCGAACTTTGGAAGAATATCCTCGGGGATCTGCGTCACCGGATGGCGAGACATAGCGCTGAGATTCTGCATATCATTGATATGCAGAAAAATATCTTCCACAAAAAACTTCGACATCACAATAAAAGATGCTGAGAAGTCAGTACTGATGCTCAGAAGCTGAAGGGTCTCTCCATTTCGTATATTGACTATGGCCGGGCCTTTGAAATCATATGTCAGCAGATTGTTGCTGAACTTAAAACTTCCACTCCTGACGAAAATCGAGATACTGGCCGTCAGTTTCACCGGTTCCGTGAAAGGAGGCAACATAGCAGCCGTAATATAGTCGAAAATCCAGAAATCCTTACCGAGTATCTCATCCACATTCATCGGAAGGCCCACATATCCATAATCAAGTCTGCCGCTTTCTTCAATATCTTCTTTCATGACATCACTGTTTTTTTACTTTATCGGCCACGATCAGACCACACAGAACAAGTACACAACCCACATAACCGCACGGATAGATTGTCTCACCCAGAATCAAACACCCGACTACCATCGTCACCGGAGGCTGAATGTAAAGATAATTGTTGGTGGCGAGTGGTCCGATGATCTTCATGGATTCATTCCACAGAAGATATGCCATGGAAGAGCACATAACAGCGAGAAACAGTAGATTGAGAAGATATGCAGGGTGAGAAAAGTCAACGAGGACATTCAGATGCAATGGTTCTTTTTGAATGAAAAGTAGAGGAAGAGAGGTGATAAGGCCATAGAAAAATAGCTTTCTTGTCAGAAAGAAAGTGTTATATACGGGGATCAACCTCTTGATAGCAATGGAATAGACAGCCCATGAAAGGGCACAGGAAATAGCGAGGATATCGCCAATAGGATGAATCTCCATTCCGAGGCCTTTGCTGATCGGTTCGCTCATTATTACGAGAGCCACTCCGAGGAAAGCTATAACAGAGCCTATGATTTCTCCCCGCTTCATGCGTGTCTTATAGATGACGGCAAGTAGAATGGCTATAAAGATTGGGGAAATAGCCGATAGAAGCGAAACATTTCCCGTGGTAGTATAGATCAAAGCATAATTTTCCATCAGGAAATACAATGTTCCGGAACAGATACCGCACAGAGCCATCTGAAGCTCGTCTTTCCATGACTTGGAACGTATCTCCCCGAAGGTAAGTGCAAGCATCATGAGATAAGCGAGAGTGAAACGATATACGTATACCTCTACCGGAGTCATGCCGCCACCCTCCATGAGGACCTTAGATGCTATAAAGCTGCACCCCCAGCATATGACGGTGATCAGGGCGCCTATGTGTCCTGTAATCTTACTATTCTTCCAACTGTTCTTTTTTTCAAGAATCATAACAGATGTCGGGTTATGCGCATACTAATC
>JAIECF010000261.1 GCA_029068655.1 Muribaculaceae bacterium
GTATTATATATGTAACCAAATATATATTTGTAACAATGCTTCCACATATTCAAAATTCTCAGGCTGGACGTAACAAATTTGATCCCGTTCACCAGAATATTTTTGAGGTCCGTTTTACTGTGCCTGAAGCGCTCCGTGCACAGTTCGGTAAGGATGAGGTGTTACTTACAGAGCATGTGACAAAGGTTGATGGTGCACTTGCTGCGCTCAATGCCGGTCCTTCAGTTGGCTTCCAGAAATTTATGGGCACTGACCGTTCGTATATCATGCCTAAGATGGATCAGACACATGCTGAGTTCACCCTCGAATTTACCTTGAACCTCCGCGACGACGTCGACAACTACATCTACAAACTTCTCCGCGCCTGGAAGGCCCTCGGATACGATATCAACACCGGTGCACGTTCACTCAAACGCGAGTATTGCGCCGATTGGATGGATATTGCAATCGCTAACCGCGCCGGCGATATCTTCCACGAAATCATCTTTAAGGATGTCATGATGAATGGTGGTATCCAAAACTGGGATGGTCTTGATTATGAAACCGGTGATGCCGTTACCATTTCGGTAGGTTTCGTTTCCGACTGGTGGGAAGAGACAATGGCCTAATATTATATAAGGCAAAAAACAAAGGCTCCGAAAATTTTCGGAGCCTTTTTGTTGTGTGTACTTTCCGGGAAATTACTCGGCGACCGCCTGAGGTGCGTCGGCCTTGTCGAGTGCTTCCATGTTCTGCATGATTGACTGATGACGTGCGTGGAGATACTGTGTCCAGATGTTATCGCGGCTGTAGGCGTCATGTGCGGCGGTGAACCAGTTGTTGACAACGAGGATGTCGAAGCAATCCTGTTCTCCCTTGAACTTGAGTGTGCCGAGCATACGGAGTGTGCTGTCGAAGGCGCCATAAGGGATCTTGCCGGTTCCGCGGGTCTTCCAGAAGCGGATGCACTGATAGAGGCCGAGGGTTGCCTGGAACTGAACTTCGATACGATTGAGGAAGCCTACCACTTTTGTGGTGATTTCGTTGCGTTTGAGCTTGCGGCCATCATACTCGATTTCGTCGGGGAGCTCGTACTCAACACCACCAACATACTCGTCGTTGGCCTTGAAGATGTCCATGAGCTCTTCCTCCTCCTTTTTGAGGGCCTCGCGGTCCATTCCTGTAAGTTCTTCGTTGTAAAGGGCGATGTCCGCCTCAAGTTCTTTTGCAATCTCCTGGAGATTTTCCTTGGCGAGGAGTTCCTCGCGGTTGATCAATTTTGACATATATGTAATTGAGGATTCAATTTAGTAAAATATATTCGGTATTAGAACAATGTTAGCAGTTGCTGCCAAAAAATTCCAAGTGTTGTACCGGCGCCGACTATGAGCCCGGCCTGGATGGCCGCGCCTTTCCAAGTTTCGAGCACCTCCGGTAGGGTGACCGGGTATACGACGAACAGGTAGTTGCCTTCATCATCGAGCTTCTTTATGGTAAAGGAAAGTACATCGAACAGGTTGTTTGTTTGTATAACGGTTTGGATAGCGGAAAGACGCTCAACAATCCACTGCTGGGCATGTTCGGTTGTGTCATACCCTTCCTGCGCATATTCGTAGACCTGGGTGTAGTCATATTTGCCGTCCTTGATTGCCGGGTTAATGACAGTATATAATCGTCCAATCCAGTCGCGCCGGAATTGTGAGCCGAGAGCGAATGATAATTTTGCGATAATCTCATCCTCCTCATAAACCTTGTTTAGGATTTTTTGGTACTTACGATTCTGCAAATATCCTTTAATGAACCTATAAAGTTTCATATCAATATGATTTTTCTATTCAAATCATATATCGCCCCGAATATTATAGTATCAATAGCAGCACGGATTTTACCTTGCTCCAATACATTTTATTAAATGAAAAATTTTAGTCAACTAATAACTGAGGCGCGCCATACGGATGCAACTTCAATGTTGGTGCAGGATATAACAAATTTCAATAACAAGCTCAAAAAGAGCCTCCCGGTCGATGTACAAAAGGCCATATACCTCACCGCAAAGCTTAACATCACGTCATCCGAGGTATTGGATGAGATCCGCACGGCTGTTAAATCAAAACTAAAAGGCCTCTCCGACAAGTACGATATACCAATGGCCGATCTTGAGGACTTATGGAATCTTATGAAGACCATTAAGCAGAATTACAAGGTCATGCCACAATACCTATCGCCGGCCGAACGCGAACAAATCGAAAAGGGTATCCTTGCACTCGATGATGCAACCATCGACCTCGACTCAAAGGCGGGTCGTGAAGCTGTTGCAAGGCGTTATACACCGCTCGTTCTCCATATCGTAAATCAAATGGCCGGCAAATCATCACTCTCCAAGTCCGACCTTATATCAGCCGGTATGCTGGCACTAACAAATGCAATGAATGACTGGAAGCGCCGGCCTGACGACAAGACCGGCCGCGTTGTTTCATTCAAGACCTATGCCGGTACACGTGTTCGTCAACAGATCCTAAACGATATGGACCGTTATAGCCACTCACTCTCAACCGGCTCATCGGCCAATTCATATGCATCCAAGAAGATGCGTGATGGTGAAATTCCATCACTCGATGCGGTTTCGTTTGATGCAATGACCGATATGGATATTGACCACATCAGCGCACTTGGCGCCGATGATATGAACCGGAACGATGATCCAATGTGGAAAAAGTTCTATGGTTGGCTCAATAAGGCCTTTACCCAGCGCGATGTGGATATCTTCATTCGCTATTTTGGCCTTAATGGTAAGAAAGAGAAGTCAAAGGACATTGCCAAGGCGTATGGCATGTCCGAAGGAAACATTAAGAATTCCGTTATCAATAAGATTATCAAGAAGATACAGAGTAATTCGCAGGTTAAGGATATCCTGATGGACATTCTTAATATCTACTCCGAATCACTTATGCGTGGAATGGTTGGTATGGACCGCGAACAAATCGTCGAAGTACTTGCCGGCGATGATGTATACCTCCTCCTTGAAGAAGTTAACCGATTCAATTCGAAGGACTCATTCCGCAAATACTATGATTGGGCTATGGGCTCGATGAACCAGGACGAACGCATTGAGGTTGAAACCGCGCTTCGTGGTGGTTTCCAGGCAATCGATTCAACGATTCGCAAAAATAAGCCTATATATAGGAAATTTTTACAGGCGCTCGATCCGGTCGGAACACATAACGTAACCGATGGTGATATCATATTCCATATGCTTGCCGCATCCGAATATGTTGAAAAGTATCAACTGTAAGTTGCTCCGTAGGAGATCAACTATAAACAACAACATTTCCCCACATATTTTGAATCAAACACCGGTTATATGAAGTACATTAAGAAATACTCAATTGCAATCATATGTGCCCTGACATTCCTCCTTGCGTGCAAATCATGCCAATCATGTTCACGCGGTAGGGCCTTGGAATTTGAACGGGCACAGCACGTGCAGGTGGTTGATTCATTAAATACAACCATCAATGGAATCAATGTGGATCTTCAGTTATCAAACGATTCCATTAAAATTCTCAATACAGAAATCAATGCACTCAAGGAAATGAATGGTATGATGCAAGGCTCACTTGACCACGCACGTCAGACCAATAATTCCCTGGTGCGCTCTATAAATGCAAAATCATAAAACTAAGATATGAAAGATCTAACAACTTTCGTGAACGAAGCCCTCAATGAGGCCAACGAGACCATCAAATCCGAAAAGGACTTCCGCGCTGCCGCCAAGGCCAAGTTCGAGGAGGTATATGGTGATGACCTCGATACCGATAAGATGAAAAAGACCATCGACGGCCTCCTCAACGACAACAAGGACCTCGTTGACAAGGGTGAATGGGGTGAGCTTATTGGTATGCTTAATAAATCATTCGCTTCAAAGAGTGCAAATGAGGGTCTGATCGACGCCAAGGTTATCGATGGCGTGGATAAATCAATGGTGAAGGATATCGATCAACTCCCACCAAATCAACGCAACACGAGGTACTTCTCGGATGTGGCAAATACCTTCGATGCGCTTGGTATGCCGATCGCAACCGTAACGCATGGCCCTGGTGAGGTTAATGGCCGCAAGGTAGATAATGTTTCAAAGGTCACAAGGAACCACGTTCCGGCCTATGATGCACTGAAGGCATTGTTGAAAACGAAAGACTACGCTTCATATGTCGAGGAATATCCCGAAGTTGCCAGCGCGCTACTTAGCCGCCTATTCCCAAGCAGATTCGCCGGTAATCATATGGGCGAAGTCGAATTAATCGACCTATTTACAGAACTACTCGGCTAATTGAACCCAAACAACATGCGCAGTAAATTCACTGAATTGGTAAATGCAGGTGTGGCATCATTTAATCCGGAACCGATCGCTCCGGATGTACCGCACTACTGCCCTATTTGCCACACATACAATAACGTTTGGGGTGTGATTACGGATACCCATATGTCATGCCTACCTGATGGCCGTAGGGTCATTACCGGCACGTTTGTGTCCGACCCCAAAAAATGGACCAACCTGATGTACTCATCATTCTGGGGTGGCGTCCGATTCGATACAACCGGATATATGAGTCTTTCCGAGTTCCTATACAAGTCCGGTCTCGAGACCCGTTCAATATTCCTTAATGGTCAAAATGCGATCGAGCTCGTCCCATGTGAGGAATGTACCGTGGCCGATATCAAGTGTTCATCATATACAACCACCGAAACCAAATTCCCACAACCAATCAATCGTCTCGGTGCCGTAACGGAATGCCTCGAACTCAGTAACTCGCTTTCCGAGGCCGTTCGTAAACTTAATGGCTCAATCAAGGTCCCCGGTAATCATTGGCATGTACATGAAGGCCGGATTGTTGGCCAGGCCTATGGGCAAAATGTGATCCTCGAGGTAAGCTTCGATAAGGGTACAAAGGTGGATTGTCCGGAACTTGCAACCC
>JAIECF010000262.1 GCA_029068655.1 Muribaculaceae bacterium
TACAGGCATTGACCAGGATTATTACCGTTCAAAATATCGTGAACCCATAAGCGATCCACCAAGCAAAAAGAACAAGGGTTTTGCAGAAGCCTTAAAAGAAATCCTCGGCTGACGCTTTACTTTATCATTGTACCTTATATATACGGCTCTAAACTAAAGTGTGTGTAGAGCCGTATTCCTTCTTTTTGGAAGGAACAAAAGGGAGAATAAAAATTTTATTCCCTTCTTTTTTCCCTTTAAGCCTACGAAATATAATATTCACTTTGCCACATATCAGCGACATGCAGCAAGGTAGATCGAGGTTTTACAAATTATCAAGTATTGTGGCAGGGGAAGCCTCCATCTGCGAGAAGGCAAACAGTTTCTTACCAAGATCTTTTATAGAGGCTCCTATATGATAAAGAATATCGTCTATAATCAAAAATCTGTCATGGATATTCGGAGCGGTGCGGACATCTACGGGGGAATATTGGTCGTTGTGCCGCTCTATATCCAAACGTAAATTGTTATCAATTCTCTTTGTATAGATAGTAGCAATGACACCTCTATTTCGTTTGTTAAGCAATGTAAGCACAGTCTCGTCAATATAATTGTCAATGAGAACAATACGTTTACGGGCCCGTTTGATAAGGTCACATACGAAAACGTATGCGTCAAATATCTGCCCGTCGAATAAAATTCCCTCTCGAGGAGGCAACGATGTCCGAACAAAGAAATCCATTCGATTGCTTAGTTCTTTTATCTGAATATCGTGTTCGGAAAGCCTGTGATCAATCCGATTTTCCATATGCATTAATCGCTGATTGATACTGTAACCTTTCAACAGATATTCCTTCAAGATCTTATTAGCCCATGCTCTAAATTGAATACCACGCTTAGACTTGACACGATAACCTACAGAAATAATAACATCAAGATTATAATATTCAATATTGCGAGTAACTGTACGATTACCCTCAATTTGAACTGTCGCAAAATTTGCGACAGTTGGAACACCATCAAGTTCTTCTTTAAGTGCATTAGCAATATGTTTTCCAATAGTCTTAACATCCCGATCAAATAGAGTTGCAATCTGTTGACGGTTTAGCCACACAGTGTCATTCTCCAACCTTACTTCAAGTTTAACAGTAGAGTCCGGTTGATAAAGTATTATTTCGTTCTCTTGTGATGATGGAGAAAATGAGGTCGTAAAATTTTCGTTCATGAATGCAAAATTAAAGAAATCCTGTAATAATATAACAAAAACGGCTCACATTATCGGAGGCACGATGAATATTTTTTCGTTGAAAGCCTGCATCATCGCTGGAGTCACATTGGAGATGTAACCTGCGAGAAGTGCCGACACTTCAGATGTGGCATGTCCTACTGCATAGTCGATGTAAGCTGTCATAACACCATGATGCGCCAAAGCTGAAATGAAGGAATTGCGGGCATATTGTGGTGTGACACATTGGATGCCAAGCGACTCGCATACATCCTTGATGTTCTTTGAAATTCTTCGGTTGAAGTCATGAACTCGGATAGCCTTCTGTTCATCGGTAATAGCATTTAGAAAGATGTCAGGAAAAACAAGCTCACCGGGATTGTATGGAGAGGCATATACATCAAGCAGCAGGCGCAATTGAGGAATAATCGGTACTGATGTTTCATCAAGTTGTTTTCCTATAGGTTTATTCGCTCTGTCAATCTTGGAGCGTATAAACACAAAATGCGGATATTTCTGCTCAATAGATGCTTTATCAGTCCAGACAAGTTTAGCCATATCAATAGTGTTCATGCCGTTTAGACAGTATAGGAGCAACCAACGTCCTACGGCACGGGCATACTTCGACTGCTTATCAGGTGAAGCAAGCCAATATTCCCACAGTTTCAACGTCTCCTCTACCGTCAAGGCATTCAAACGGCGACGGTTTCCGGCATGGATAAGACCTTTGAAGTTAGGAGCAATCATCGTGTGTCCGTCCTTCTGCGCCTGATTGAATACCGCACGAGTGGCACGGAGTATTACCATTCTTGTATCAAGAGAAAGTGGTAGCTCCGTGCCATTACGGGCTTTCTGTTCATCGAGCCACTTGGAAAAGCGCGTGATAATGGCGGTATCTACAGCACCAAGAGAAATTGGTTTATCCTTACGGAAGAGCTTGAACCAATCAAGAGCAGAAGAATACATAGCCCGTGTTTTTACTTTTTCTTTTGACGCACCGAGAGCAGCCCAATAAGAAAAAGTATCATCGGCTTTCATGTTTTTCTCTGTCATCTTCCCCTCAGATTTTTCAAGATGGCTTTTGAGGTCTGCTACCGAGAACCTATTGAGCATAATAAGTTCATCGGTTTTAGCACATACTTGATCAAATATCTTCCGGAGACCTTTTCGGGTTTCAATCGCTGCATTCGATTTGGTGAACAACGCTTCGTATTCCTTGATTGACGATACCTTGACCCCGGTCGCAAAATATCGTCGTACCCTCTGATGGGTTACGCAGACTGTCAACGGCACAGGTTTACCTGTATCGAATTTATACCTATTATCTGGAGCAAGAACGATATATATTGTCGCTCCTGCGAATCTTCGTGATTCATCACTGAAAAGAGCCTTATTCATATTGCCGTGTTCAAGATTGTGTTCAACTTTCTATCTAATCTCTCAAACCCATCAAAACAATCAGGGAGCGTGTTCATACCATAGCCTTGAACACAATTTGAACACAACTCCAAAGTTTCAAGAGGTCTCATGCAAAATTACAAAATTCTTTTCACACTCGCAAATATCTAATACTCAAATCTCTAATTAATCATAAAGAATCACGAAGTTTCTTATAAAATCATGCCGTCCACCTACTCATAATCAGGGAGTCCTTGGTTCAAGCCCAAGTGGGACCACAATTATAATCCGGATTCATTGGAATCCGGATTTTCTGTTTGGGCACCTGACTCTCCGGGTTCATATATTGGCAGGGAGTCCTTGGTTCAAGCCCAAGTGGGACCACCCAAAGCCAAAGCAAATCTTAGAAGAAATAACAGAAATATTAAAATACAAATTGCCCAGGCCAATGCATAAGCATCAGTCGGGGCGATTGGTTATTTCTTGAACAGTTCGGAGTGTGAGCCAAGACGAAACAATGCAATCGTAT
>JAIECF010000263.1 GCA_029068655.1 Muribaculaceae bacterium
TATCTATATAGTGTATTCAAAAAACAACAATAGATATGAAATCAAAAATTTTCCGCCGTATTGCGACTGGCGTCTTCTTTACGGCTATGTTCACTTCAGAGATGTTCTCACAATCGGTAAAATACAGTGGCGATGCCGAACTCGGCGTGGTGGCTACAGAAAATTTCGCGAATGCCGGGCTCGGATTATCCACAACGCATGGGGCATATTTTGCCAAACCACAGTTGTTTGTAGGAGCCGGGGCATCAGCAGTGTTTAACATCGACGGAGAGTTCTACAATACAGTCTATCCGATCTACGGAGATATACGCAAAGACTTTTCCATCAACCGACTGTTTACAGCTTTCATCGATGCGAAAGCCGGATATACTTTAGACGGGAATCAGACAGGCACCATCAACGACAGCGGTTTGGATTATGGATTTTACTGTTATCCTTCAGTCGGCTTGAGAGTGAAGACAAGCGAACGCTGTGGTATCTACCTAAAGGTCGGTTACACTTATCAGGATGCTACCCTATCTCATATCTCGCATACTGAGGGAGAACTGATTGAAGGCAGCAAGAAGTATAATGCAGGAGGATTCTCCGTTTCATTGGGCTTCTCTTTTTAGTATGTCTTTGTGTCTGACAAGTAAGACCCCTTTTTTTTGAGACGGGGCCTTATTTTCATTTACGCAGTCGGTGAAGATACCAGTGCAGACAGCCCACGAAGAGGGCACCGCCGATGATATTGCCGATAGTGGCCGGAAGCAGATTGCACCACAGACTCTCCCCTATCCCAATCGGCGCCCCCTCAAACATGGCGAGAGGAAGATAGAACATATTGGCTATACAATGCTCATATCCCAGCACGACGAAAGCCATCACCGGCAGCCAGCATCCAAAAGCCTTTTCCAGAAGGTTATGACCGGCAAGAGCAAGCCACACACCAAGACACACAAACCAGTTGGCACCTATTCCCTTAAGCAATACGACACCCCACGGCATTGAAGTCTTTGCGATCCCTATCCCAATTATGGCCGAGTGCCACGGATCTGACGCGGTCAGACCTACGAGATATACAAGAAGATAGGTGAAACCGACAGCTCCTACGAAATTACCGAGGTATACCAGCGACCAGTTGGCCAATACTACTCCGAAACCGTAGCGTCTCTCCATATAGGCTGGAATGAGCATCGCGTTGTTTCCGGTGAAGAGCTCCGCCCCTAAGACCACCACAAGGATAAGGCCTATCGGAAACATGACGCCTGAAAGCAGCTTGCACATTGCCGGATTGCTGGAGGCAATACCCGGAAAACCGAATCCAACGGTCAGGGAAAGAATCCCTCCTATTGCGATGAACGCTCCGGCGGCAATAGCCGCCACAAACAGGCGTCCGGGGTTCCTGACCGTATTCTCAATCTTTGTGCATGCCCCGTTGACGGAAGCTTCAAGCGTCTCTGCCGGTGTCTTTATCAGCATATTTCTCAATTTTATCTGGTTAAATCTCGTGGCTTCAACCGCAACGAGAATACAAAGTTAATACATTTTTTTTACGTAGCATGCAGTATCGACATGAATACCGTATCTATACTATAGAATCTATTAATAACACAATCGACATGAAACTTATAAAAAGACACATCTCCTCTTTCTTGACGGGCATCTGCTCGGTGCTTCTATCACTCCTTGGATATAGTTGCTCATCATCACCCAACGAACCCGATTATCCGTGCATGTATGGAATGCCGACTGGAGGTTTCGAAATCAAAGGCACTGTCACCGATGAAACCGGGAAAGATGTAGAAAACGTAGAGATTCGGGTATGCCCACACAAGGAATTCTCCTATCTTACAAATTTGACATGCAGAACAGATGCCGACGGGAACTACACTATCTCAGCACCCGTTATCTTACACATGGCTAAGGTTGTCTGCATTCCGGAGCAAGGTGCTTTGGAGCCGGATTCAGTTGTAGTTGAGCTTGAATACAAGGACAAGGATAAATACGATGACAGTTGGTATATGGGACACGCCGAAAAGACCGTCGATTTCATTCTAAAGTCAAAAAACACTTCTGAAGAATGAAAAGTATTTCCCTCCGCCAGCGTATAGGGCTTGAACTGTTCCGAAAGATAAAGCAGGAAAAATGCCGTGAGCATTCTTTGCGGCAGCTTTTCTGGGAATGCACCTGGCGATGTAACCTTTCATGCCGCCACTGCGGAAGCGACTGCAAGAGCTCCTCGATGATTCCCGATATGCCTGCCGAAGACTTCATGAAGGTTATAGACTCGCTGACTCCTCATGTGAATCCAAACCATGTGAATATAGTCATTACAGGAGGAGAACCACTCCTACGCAAAGACCTGGAATACATAGGTCGCCAGCTATACGACCGTGGTTATCCATGGGGTTTCGTCACAAATGGTCTCGCTCTTACTCCCGAACGGTTCCAAAGCCTTCGGCGAGCAGGTCTTCACGCCATGACAATAAGTCTCGACGGACTTAGGGAAGACCACAATTGGATGCGATGTAACCCGTCATCTTTCGACCGCGCTACGGCCGCCATACGCATGGTGGCCGCTACTCCGGATATCAATTTCGATGTAGTGACATGCGTAAACAAGCGTACGCTCCACCATCTTTCCGGTATAAAGGAGCACCTCATCTCATGCGGAGTGAAGGCATGGCGTCTCTTCACCATCTTCCCATCCGGGCGAGCAGCCACATATGAGGAATTCAAGATGGGATCCGAAGATATGAAAACCCTTATGGAATTCATAAAAGCCACTCGCCGGGAAGGATACATCAAGGCGTCGTTCTGCTGCGAGGGTTTTCTCGGAAGCTATGAAGGAATTGTCAGGGACAATTTCTTCAGCTGCCAAGCCGGAGTCTCGGTAGCGTCCGTACTTCTTGACGGCGGGATCGGAGCATGCCCGAGCATTCGCGCCGATTACCGGCAAGGTAACATCTACGAGGATGACTTATGGGAAGTATGGCAGAATAAATTCCGGCCATATCGAGACAGGACCTGGATGAAGACCGGGGAATGCGCCGACTGCTCCTTCTGGCGCTACTGCGAAGGCAACGGCATGCACCTACGAGACTCTGAGGGCCATCTAATGCACTGCCACTTGTCATAAATACGTATAATCCGTTCCGCTCAATTTATCCCGTTTCAATATCGGCACCGGACACAGACAGAACTTCGTTTGTTATCTCCCCTGTATATATTCCTTGAAGTTGACTGATTGATATATATTAGGGTAAAAAATATACAGAAAAAAGGCTCACTTATCCGACGGATAAATGAGCCTTTTAGCTTTGCTTCTTCCCTGAAGATCAGCCTTCGGAGATAGCGTCGCTCGGGCAAACCTGTGCGCAGCTTCCGCAGTCGATGCAGGTGTCCGGGTTGATGTGGTAGATATCGCCCTCAGTGATTGAGTCGGTGGGGCAAACGCTCTGGCAGGTGCCACATGCGACGCAGTTGTCGCCAATTACATAAGCCATAATTGTAATTCTTTTAAGGGTTTATTGTTTTGATAATTGTTATCAGATTGATTTTTCAATGCAAATTTAAACCTAAAACTGCAATCCACCAAACATTCTGCCCCAAAATCGCCCTCTTTTACCCTAATTTAGACATCGTCTAAACAATAGTCCTCCCGGTCTGCATCCACTCCCGACTTTGCGATGCCGCCTCAGCCGGGAGATTTAATCTTTAAAATTTAGTCTTTAATATATAATCTTTAATGCTTATCCTTATACACATTGATATCCTTGGATTTCTGCGGAGCATCCTCAAAACCTCTCAGACGAAGCAGAGCCTTTGCTTCTGGAGCATGGCCGCGGAAATTCTTGAATAGCACGGTGGCATCCTCATCATCACCGCCTTCAAGGATATTCTTTTTATATATTTCAGCGGTCTTTTTGTCAAATATTCCTTTCTCCTGGAATAGTTCCCATGCATCGGCCTCGAGCACTTGCGCCCAGAGATAGGTATAATATCCTGAAGCATAGCCGTCGTCTCCGAAGATATGCTTGAAGTAGGGAGAACGATATCTGTAGGTGATTTCTTCCGGCATACCTATCTTTTCCGCGAAAGCAGCTTCGAAACCGGGGACGTCTACACCTATACCATCGGTCTTACCCCATGCGAGGTCAAGCAGAGCCGCACCCGCAAGCTCAGTGGTTATGAAGCCTTGGTTAAACTTTGCGGCGTCCTGTATCTTCTGAATCATCTCCTCGCTGATAGGTTCACCTGTCTTGTAATGCTTGGCATAATAGCGAAGCACTTCCGGAGAAGTTGCCCAGTGCTCATTTAGCTGGGATGGAAGCTCTACAGCATCGCGGTCGACGTTTGTGCCGGCGAGAGTCTTATATTTAGACTGTCCGAGCATACCCTGAAGACCATGGCCAAACTCGTGGAACATTGTCTCTACTTCATCGAGAGTCAGCAGAGCAGGTACGTCTCCGGCAGGACGTGAGAAGTTGCATACGTTATATACGATGGGGCGCTTCATGACTCCGTCTTCATACTGTCCGGCAGCCTGCATCTGCTCCATCCATGCTCCCTGCACCTTCGTGTTGCGTGGGAAGAAGTCAGTCATAAAGACAGAGATATGTTCCCCGGTCTTTGCATCCTGCACATCGTAGACCGTCACTTCATCCATATATTTCGGAGCATCGGGCATCTCTACGAGCTTTATGCCGTAGAGTTTCTCGGCGCAATAGAAAAGGCCGTTCTTTACGTTTTCAAGCGAAAAATAAGGCTGGATGTCGGCATCGCTGAGGCCAAACTTCTGTTCCTTCACCTTGCCTGCATAGTAGTAATAGTCCCATGGAGCGATCTTGAATCCACCTCCGTTAGCATCCACATATGCCTGCATGTCGGCTACTTCCTCATGCGCGCGTTGCACCGCGGGCTCGAATACCTGAAGCAGAAGACTTTCGGCTGCTTCCGGAGTCTTTGCCATCACCTTGGCCGTCTGCATCTGCGCAAAGTTATCGAATCCCATGAGCTTAGCCTTCTCAGCACGCAGCTTGACGATTTTCTCTATTACGGGATAGTTGCTGTTGGCTCCATAGCTTGCAAGACTGGTGTAACCCTTATATATTGCTTCACGGAGGCCACGGTTCTCAGCCGATTCAAGCACCGGCAGACGGCTCGGAGCCCTGAGGGTAAACACCCAGAGTCCGTCGAGTCCACGCGCGGTAGCTTCCTCAGCTGCAGCTGCCACGACATTGTCGGGGAGACCGGCAAGATCAGCCTTATCGTAGACAGTCACGAAAAATTCGTTGGTTGCGTTAAGCAGGTTCTTGTTAAACTGGATGAAAAGATTGGAAAGTTCATCGTTGATCTTGATAAGCTGCTCCTTCTTCTCCGGAGGAAGAGCCGCTCCCTGCTCTGAATATTGACGGTAATATTTCTCTACAAGACGTTTCTGCACCGGAGTCAGCCCCATCTTGTCGCGCATATCGTAGATAGATTTAATGCGGTCGAAGAGCTGCTGGTTGAGCATCACCTTGTTCTGTGCATCGTTGAGAAGAGGAATTGCTTCCTCCGCCATAGCCGCAAACTCGGGAGTCTTCATGCAGCTATCGTAGTGATAGAAGACACTTGCCACACGCTCAAGGATTGGGGAAAGATTCTCGAGGGGAACAATAGTGTTGTCGAAGTCAGGAGTAGCGCGATTGCGGAGTATGTTCGCAAGATTCTGCTCCTGCTGCTCGATACCTGCCTTTATAGCCGGTATGAAGTCAGATGTCTTGATCTGTTCGAAAGGAGGTATCTCATACTTTGCAGTATAAGGCTCCAGAAAAGGATTTCCTGCCATGACTGTCATTGTCGAGGCGGCTATCAGTACGGAGGCCGCCATTGCTTTTAATTTTCCCATTATATAGTTTATTTAATATATACTTAACTTAAAATATCATATATGCATTATGACCCGCATCTCAGCGGCGAACACTTGCTTTAGCCTGAGCGTAGCTAATTATGCATTGTGCATTATGAATTAATTCATAGCTTCCCCCTCTTCAAGGCTCGCGGAATAAAGCTCAGATGAGCTGCGATGGCCTTCATGGACCCGTAATGCGCAGACATTATCCTGAAGCGTTCCATCAGCGATGCCTTCTTGTTTTTATCGGTCAGTCCATCCGTAAGATAATCGATCGTCACTCGGTGAAGATTTACCCTGTCGCCGGCCCGCGATGCCTTTATGCAGCGTATACACCAGTCATAATCTGCAGAAAAACGATAATCAGTATCGTAAAGGGGAGCCAGGTCCTTCCTAACCATAAATGCCTGATGGCATATGAGCATTCCCCTGCTGAAACTGTCGAAAGTCAATATCTCCGGAACCGAAAGATGACGCGGTCCGATTCTCTTGCCTTCCTTGTCTACAATATCAGTGTCGCCGTAGATGATGTCCGGATTGCGCTCAGCGATCGCATCTGCATAAGCCTTCAGCGTATCGGCTGAATGAAAACGGTCGCCGGAATTAAGGAAGATAAGATATCTGCCTCTTGCCATCTTCAGACCCTTGTTCATGGCATCGTATAGCCCGTTGTCAGGCTCGCTTAGAATACGGATCCCCGGTGTTCCCATACGTCGGGCCAGAATAATGGTATCGTCCTTTGAAGCTCCATCCACGACTAAATGTTCGAAGTCTTTGAACGTCTGCTCCGCTACCGACTCCATAGTCAGCGGCAGCGTCTCCGCAGCATTGAAGGTGATGGTTATCACCGATATGAGAGGTCGTCGGTCCATGTCGATAATGAATTATGCATTGTGAATTAAAAATCAATTTCCAGCACATAGACCGGCTCTGTCTTCGACCCTGTCTCGGCCACTTTCTCGCCGTCGCCCTGATGGCTCGCCTGCACGAATACGTTAAGCTTCCTGTGATCATTCCATAGGTTGAGGTCGTGCGAGGGTTCCCACGCGTCGACGCTGAAGTCGGTCATATCAGTCACTGTCCAATCTCTATCGCGGATATCCGGAGTATAAGCCACACTCACTCTGCTTCCCCTTTCCTCATCCCTGAAAATATAGCAGGCTTTCTTCCCGTCTGAGACTATCCTGGGACGCGCGATTGGAATCATCTTGGTGCCTCCTCCAGAGAGTGAGAAAGGTGTCTTACGCTCCCCGACAGTAGTCATCCGCCATTCTTTACCGTCGTGCCATACAAGGCGGTATTGGGGCACTTCGCTGTCCTGATCGCGCCAATATGTAGCGATAAATGGATTTCCGTCTGCATCTGCGGTCATGCCGGTCTGATTTATAAGCTCTGAATTCTGCGGTATTTTCCACGCCATTTCTGAAGTAGACATGGTGATCGGCAACTGATAGAGGCTTCCGTCGCTGCGTTTCCAGGTCAGGCCTCCGTCGTCAGATCGGGCATAGCATAGATCATGATTGGTCTCTACAAGCCACGTCTCGCGCCACACCCACGAAAGATGTAACGATCCTTTAGGGTCTGCAAACATCTGCCAGTAGGCGTTACGCTCCCCCTCTCCGTCGATAAGCACGTCATGTACCCTTGACCACTTCTTTGACTTTACATCATACCGGTTCAGAATGAGATTGCCTCGTCCTGAAGCTCCTGAGCGATAGGCGAAGATCAGGTCGCCCCCTGCGAGCGTGTAGAATTCCGGATAGGTTACGTCCTGCTCGTCACTGCCTGTCATGACAGTCATTTCGCCGAGCTCCAGACTTCCGGGGTAAATCGACCTGGCATAACGCAGCGGATGTCCGTGATGGTCGAAGGATGCATGAAGATACCCGTCGCCGTCTATGCCGATACTTATTACGTTGTGGGCATCCGAGACATTCCCCTTGTAGCGGGTCGTATGAAGCGTCCAGTCATCACTGCCTATAGCTCTCTTGCCGAGAGTCACGTAGCCGTCGGCGTCATAGAAGGCAATATACTGTGTGTCGCCATGCGCGGCGATCGAACTGCCTCTGAATACTGCCGTATTGACAGATGTGGCAGCATATCCGTCACCTACCTTCACCAGCTTTCCTTCTATCTCTTTGGCGGAAAGCATAGTAACCGATGCCAACAGCATCAGACTTGATATTACGTATATGCCGGCGGTCTTGTTCATAACGGGTATCAATAGTTAGTTTTACAAAAATAGTCATTTTTGCTTAAGCCGGCAATATTATTTATGAATTTTCTTATTAGAATTTTGAAATTTTTAACTCCTTTTAAGGTTAATA
>JAIECF010000264.1:0-5391 GCA_029068655.1 Muribaculaceae bacterium
TCATAAAGCGATAAATCATTTACCGCCTGTCGCCGTCAATTAACTCGAGGAGGGCCGGAAGGGCTTCCTCCGCAGTAATGTTTTTTCTTACGAGAGTCTTACCTTTATATATGGAGACTCTTCCGGGGCCTGCGCCAACATAACCATAATCAGCATCCGCCATCTCGCCCGGACCATTGACGATGCATCCCATCACTCCTATCTTCAGACCTTTAAGATGCGCGGTACTGCCCTTCACTTCCGCAAGTGTTTTCTGAAGATCGAAAAGGGTACGTCCACAACCCGGACATGCAATGTATTCAGTCTTCGAGATACGTAAACGGGCAGCCTGCAGAATGCCAAGAGCGATGCTCTTCACCTCACCTTTCGTGAACTTCTCTGAAGCCACAATACCGATTCCGGAGGTATATCCACCTAAAAGCAAGGGTCCGAAGTCAGCCGCAGCCTCTATCTGAAGGTCCTCGAGATCTGTCGTAAGAAATCCCATCATTGCTATTACCGGATTCTTCGCGCCAAGAGCTACGAAACGATCAATCCAGCTCATCATGGCACCGGGACGGTTGTCAGAGGAAGTGGTAAGGACTACGGGCTTTGAGTCTTTATAAAGTTGTGGAGGCATCGCTGTAGAAACGTAGTGCCAGTCAGGCTGAAGAGTGAAATCAACATCCATTACAGGAAACTCAGGACAGTCCACATCCCACACAGCGTAATCCCTTGCCTTTCCCGGCAGAACTATTTCCGGCTCAGGTATGGTCTCGTGTCCTGCGCGGGATGCGATATAGTCGCGAAGCTTAACAGCAACCGGAATCTCGCACTCAGGATCCTCGCTGAGCGAAACACGGATGGTATCGCCAATACCTTCGGAAAGCAAAGTGCCGATACCGACCGCACTCTTGATGCGTCCGTCCTCACCATCGCCCGCTTCCGTCACACCAAGATGGAGCGGGAAATGCATACCTTCCTTATCCATGTTATCCACAAGAAGGCGTACGGTATCCACCATAACCGTGACATTGGAGGCTTTGACAGAGATAACAATATTATCAAAATCCTCTTCACGCGCAATACGGAGAAACTCCATCACAGACTCCACCATGCCGGCGGGAGTGTCGCCATATCTGCTCATGATGCGATCGGACAGAGAGCCATGGTTCACGCCAAGACGCACACAGGTGCCATTTTCTTTGCAGATATTGAGAAACGGCACGAATTTAGAGCGTATTTTCTCAAGCTCCTGCGCGTATTCCTCATCGGTGAATTCAAGCTGACGGAATGTACGCGCCGCATCAACGAAATTGCCGGGATTAATGCGCACCTTATCGCATGTAGTCGCCGCCTCAAACGCAGCATTGGGATTGAAATGCACATCGGCTACAAGAGGCACATTACAACCTTTATCATGCAGGGTCTTCTTTATTTCGGCCATATTGGCCGCCTCCTTGACACCCTGGGTAGTAAGACGCACAAGCTCACCACCAGCCTCCGCTATGCGCAGCGACTGGGCGGCACTGGCCTCGGTGTCGTTAGTATTGGTGTTGCACATCGACTGGATGCGTATTGGATTATCGCCACCAATCTCAACACATCCGGCTTTGGCTACACTTGAAAGACGCCTTTTATAGTTGTATTTACTCATGATTCTTACACAAAAATCCACACAGGTGCAGACACGAAAGGAACGCGCCGACTACTTTATTTTCCATTCGACTCCGTTCTTGGTGTCCTTGACGTCGAAGCCGAGAGCAGCAAGACGGTCACGTATAAAGTCACTTGTCGCCCAGTCTTTGGCGGCCTTTGCATTCTTACGCACATCCATCAGAAGATCGACAGCACCTTCAAAAGCCTTGGTCTGCGCCGAGTTTCCGTCGGAGGCTCCGGATGCAGAATCAACGCGGATGCCGAGAAGGTCGATAAGGAACGTGTTGAAAAGTGTCTTCAACCTGTCTATATCGGCTGCATCAAGAGAGATCTGTCCGTCGGTAGCCTTATTGATATATGTACATGCGTCAAAAAGCTCAGCTATAACCATAGGGGTATTGAGGTCATCGTCCATCGCCTCATAGCACCTTGCCGCGAAATCCGGCAGTTCTACACTCGACTTTTCGGCAGGGGCGAGCACCTGGAGCCGCCGATAACCGTCGAGCATCTTCTCAAGGGCCTTCTCGGCGGCCTGAAGGGCTGCGTCGGAGAAATCGACTGTGCTGCGGTATTGTGCCTGAAGTATAAAGAAGCGAATCACCATTGGAGAGTAAGGACGCGTAAGAAGTGGATGCTCACCCTTGAAGAACTGCTCGAGGGTTATGAAGTTATTGTAGCTCTTACCCATCTTCTTTCCTGCTATGGTGATCATATTGTTGTGCATCCAGTAGCGCACGGTGTCATGTCCTTTAGCGGCAACGCTCTGCGCTATCTCACACTCATGGTGGGGGAACATGAGGTCCATTCCACCGCCGTGGATGTCAAATTCCTCTCCGAGATATTTCTCTCCCATAGTAGAGCACTCGAGATGCCAACCCGGGAAACCCTCGCTCCATGGAGAAGGCCAGTGCATAATATGCTCGGGAGCAGCTTTTTTCCACAGCGCGAAGTCAAGAGGATTGCGTTTTTCATCCTGGCCATCGAGCTCGCGCGTAGTGGAGAGAAGATCGTCAATATTGCGGCCGGATAGTTTGCCGTAGCGATGATCCTTATTGTACTTAGCCACATCGAAATAGACCGATCCCTGACTCTCATAGGCATAGCCGGCCTCAAGTATCTTCCTGACATACTCGATCTGCTCTATGATATGTCCGGAGGCATGAGGCTCAATGCTTGGAGGGAGCACGTTGAGCGCCTCCATGTCGCGATGATAGCGGTTGAGGTAGTACTGCACCACCTCCATCGGCTCAAGCTGCTCAAGACGGGCCTTCTTCGCCACCTTATCTTCTCCGGAATCAGCGTCGTGCTCAAGATGGCCTACATCGGTGATGTTACGGACGTAGCGCACCTTGTAGCCGAGATGCTTCAGGTAGCGGAAAAGGATATCAAAGGTGATGGCCGGACGCGCATGACCGAGATGCGCGTCGCCATAAACAGTAGGACCGCAGACATACATGCCTACCCGTCCCTCGTGGATGGGCTTGAAAGGCTGCTTGACGCGGCTTAGAGTATTATAAATGTAGAGCATCTTGATCAGTTGTTGCTGAAAGGATTGTGCTTTGGACCGCCCTGAGCGTCGCGACGCTTGATCTCGCCAAACTTAGCCTCATACTTGTTGACATTGTCGGTGAGGGCATACATGAGCTGCTTGGCATTTTCCGGGCTCATGATAATGCGGCTCACTACAGGAGCCTGCGGCATGCCGGGAGCGGCGAAGATAAAGTCGATCAGAAACTCGTTGGGGCCATGGCCGATCATAGCGAGATTGGAATATTTTCCGTCGGCCACTTCCGGACGGAGCTGGATCTGAAGTTGATTCTGGTTCTGATTTTCCTGTGCCATCTTATCTAAATATAATTTATTAATTGTTAATGATTAAACTTCTTCTAACACAATTACCGGCAGAGTGATCGTGCATTGGAGAATGCGAAATTAATAAAAAAAAACGACCCAGCCAACACTTTAATCATTAATCTCTAATCTTTAATGCTTAGATTAGGGAAAGGGTCCAGACACTGAGGAAACCTACAGCAGAGCCGGCAAGCACCTGCATGAGAGTGTGACGCCCAAGCCAGATACGCGCACTGCCAAGAATGCCGGCACACAGAATGGCTCCCACAATCCACCACACCACGCCTTCGCCTGAAGATCCTTCTTTTATCACCTGAATAAGCATAGCCACGACGCCAGCTATACCGGCCGCATGCGCGCTGATTTTCCAACGGAAGTTGACAAGAAGGTTGATCAGACCCGCCAACGCTCCTCCGGCATAAAACATGGCCACCCATACTGGAGCCATCTTTAGATACAGGAACAGACCTGTACCCGCAAGGCACACTATGGTGATGATATAGGGAATAAGACGCTCTTTCCTGCCGTTGAGACCGATATCGTCAATTAGGCCCATTTTCTTCAGAAGGAGCACAAGAAGCATAGGCACCAGAAAGTTGGCACCAAAGACTATCAGCGTGAATACCAGTTTCGAGCTAAAGGGAGCATATGTCAGGAACGAAAGCGAGAAGATGAGCATGATACCATAGACAGGCATCAGCAGAGGCACGAACACCCATGATATAAGATGAGAGAAGCGAGTGACAAGGCGCTCTACCGGCGTATTGTCTTCAGGAGCAGGGGCAACGTCTGTATCCCGGCTGATCACCACATTCGCCTGCTTCTTAATTTCATCAGCAGTTGACACCTCGGCTTCCACCGATTCCTGATTTCCGGCTTCTTCCGGCTCTGTAACCGGAGGCACCCATCCTTCCGGCTTAGGCATATAGTCGAAATGATTTGACATTATAGTTGGAGGTTTTTCTTTGTGCGTTAGACGTATTTATAGAATTGAGAAGGCACTGGGCTTGTGAAATTCATATCCAGACGACTTACAGGATGGGCAAACCGAAGAGTCTCGGCATGAAGTGCCAGACGATGAAGCGGACCGCTGCCGTTGCCATACCTCTTGTCCCCTGTAATAGGGCAGCCGAGATCGCGGGCATGAACACGTATCTGATTCTTACGTCCGGTATCGAGAGAGAATTCAGCCAACGTATGGCCCTTCCCCCGGCGCCTTACCTTATAACGTGTGACGGCAAGTTTGCCTTCCGAAGGATCTTCGGTCGAGTACACCTCATGCTGTATGGTCTCAGCAAGATGACTGCGTATCTCACCACTCTCCTTCTCAAGCTCTCCATCGAGGAGAGCCACATACTTGCGTTCAAGGACCATATTATTCCAGTTATGCTGTAGAGCTTCTTTTGATTCGATGGTCTTTGCAAAGACCATAAGTCCGGAGGTATCACGGTCAAGGCGATGGACAATGAATATCTTATTGGATGGGTGCTTGGACTTGACATATTCGCGAAGAATGCTGTAAGCCGTCTCCACACTGTTTTTTTTGGAGGAGTCGGTACCGACTGACAGAAGCCCGTAGCCCTTATCGACCACAATGATGTCGTCGTCTTCATACACAAGCTTAAGTCTCGGATGGCGGAAAACAACGAACGGGCGCGTAAAGTTGACTTCCACGACAGAACCAGGAGCAACCGGAGCGTCAAAAGCCGATGTCACCTGCCCGTCGACAGATATATGACCGAATTTCAACCACTTCTTGAGGTCGCCACGCTTTGCATCGGGAAGGACAGAGCCGACAAAATCCAAAAGAGCGACATCAGCCTCCCCTTTGTTAGCACGCCGAAGGATGCGATCAGGATCCCACCCGCCACGCATCCGCATGCCTGCATCTCTTTTATTAAT
>JAIECF010000264.1:5401-17095 GCA_029068655.1 Muribaculaceae bacterium
TTCATTTCCTATGATTTCTTCTATTGTAAACACTTTCTAATCTAAAAATTTTGACTTAAAGGCAAAAATTTCTTCCTTTACCGGGAATAATTGCTGATTAATGAAAAAAATTCGCTACTTTTGCATGAAATATCTTTTTTGAATCATGAAGAAAGTAATATTTAAAGCGATTGCGCTCATAGCCCTTACCTATCCGACTACACTCACCGGCCAGAGAATATCATTCTCATCGACTACACAAGGACCCGAGGAACGCCCCGAAAGTATAATCGAAAAGATGGACAGACACGGGATATTCAACTCAATCGAGGTAGCAGCCAATATCGGTACTACCGGACTCGGCCTCGAAGTGGCGTCGCCCATGACCGAATGGACCAAACTACGTGTGGGATTTGACTGTATGCCGCAGTTTACCATCCCCATGAATTTCGGTATGGAGAATTACGTAGACGGCAAAGTCAACGATAAATTCGACAGGATACAGGAAATGATGTATAACCTAAGCGGTATGACAATCGACAAGGAAGTGAGAATGAATTCCAAACCAACCATGACCACTTTCCGCCTGCTCGTAGACGTATATCCATTCAAAGAGAACAGGCACTGGCACTTCACGGCTGGATTCTTCGTAGGGGGACGCTCCGCAGGCAAAAGCATCAACACCATCACGGAGATGCCGTCGCTGCTGGCACTGAATATGTATGACAGATTATATAACGGCATCACGTCAGAAGATTTCCTCGACAAAGTCTACGATGATCCGCATTTTCTCTACGACCTTACCGGCATAAAAGCACTTGATAATACATTCCTGAATCCGGAAGCTGCAGAAGAACTTCAGGAAAAAATGCGCTCGATGGGAAAGCTGGGAGTGCATGTGGGCGACTACAAGGACGGATCGCCATACATGATGATGCCCGATAAAGACGGGACGGTCAGCGCCAAAGCAAAAGTAAACCGCTTTCGTCCATACCTTGGCTTCGGCTATGGAGGGGCACTGAGCCCCGACGGCAAATGGCAGGCATCTTTTGACGCGGGTGTACAATTCTGGGGCGGCGCACCGAAGGTAACTACCCACGACGGCACTGTGCTCAACGACCTCATCAACCTTCGGGGCAAGGTGGGTACATACATGGGACTCATGAAAGCCATACCGGTATATCCAACTATCGACTTTAGAATTTCATACAGTTTCTGAGGCTGACATAACATGGAGGAGATATTCCAGATACTGTGGGCAAACCGTATGCTCGGGATACCATTCTCGCTTGACAGCGGAGAACGAGTACGTGTAATCGATCCCGGTATCCTCAACCGCGACTCGGGACCCGATTTCTTCAATGCCAAGGTGAAGATAGGGGGCAATACCTGGGTTGGAAATATCGAAATCCATATGAGGGCCTCCGACTGGAACCGACACGGACATGACTCTGACCCGGCCTACGACAATGTAATCCTGCATGTGGTAGCACTGAGCGACACACGCATACATCGACATGACAATACGGAAATACCGCAGATGCAGGTGCGCCTTCCAGAGAATTTCTATCAGACATTCGCCTTTCTTACTAAATCGAGTCCTGAGATACGCTGCGCAAGCCGACTGCAACTTATCGACAGGCTTAGACGAGCCGACTGGATCGAGACACTTTCAATAGAACGACTCCAGCATAAATCCTCAAGGATAGAGGAGACCCTCCGCTGCTCAAACGGTGACTGGAACGCCGCATGTTTCCTTATCCTTGCCCGCGCCCTTGGATTCGGACTAAACGGGCTGCCGTTTGAAATGCTTGCGCAAAGCATCCATCTCAACCACCTGCGTAGGCATTCCGACAACATACTGCAGATGGAGGCCATATTCTTCGGGCAAGCAGGGATGCTCGACCCAACGATCAACCGAGATGACAGAAGATACCAGCTTATGTGCAGGGAGTATCAGTTTCTGGCTCGCAAATACTCGATGCATCCCATACAGAAGAGCGCATGGAAATTTGCGAGGACCAGACCTCAAAACTTACCATACCGCCGCATAGCGCTTCTTGCTAAGGCGATGGCTGAGACACCGGATCTGCTACAAAGAATCATTAAGACCAAAGGAGACGAGGATATGCTCCGCCAGCTTTTCAAATGGCAGGTCGACCCATACTGGAGCCGAAGACTGACCTTCGGAGGGGATTGCCAGACTGAGGCAAATCCGCCATCACTGTCGGATACAAGCATCAGCGTGCTGCTTATAAACGTCGCCGCCCCACTCCTCTATACATATGCGCTGCTTCATTGCGACCATGAGATGAAAGAAGCCGCCACAGGACTGCTTTCAGGCCTGCCTCCAGAGCGGAACGCCATCGTTAGGAGCTGGCAGCAACTTGGGTTCACAGCTAAAGATGCCGGAACGACGCAAGCACTCATCCATCTAAGAAAGGAATACTGCGACCGCCACGAGTGCCTTCGGTGCCGCTTCGGCCAATATATTCTACGCCGCGATGTAGCGGAACCGTAAGATTTTCCGGCTATCTCCTGAACACAGATATCGACATCATTATACCTTCAAGGTCGCTCGGGGTCTTGACCTGAGTCTCGGAAAACGCCACCTGAACGTCGCCTATATCATATAGCCAGATGAATTCTTGCTCGTCGGCCGGATTGACATAAGCGGTCACGAGATCAGCGCTGTTTAGATTAAGAGCGCTGACTATATAATTTCGGAGATCAGAAGTCATTAGATCGCCAAGATGGAGATTGCTGATACGCGCCTCATCGCCGCTTATCACCTTCACGCTCCACTCACCGGGATTTCCACCGATATCAGTGTATAGAGGTGTCCCCTGGCCATCAGTCAGGATACCCTTGAATCCATAGTCGGAACTGTCAAGGCGCTCGCCTACGCGCACGGCGTCGACAAGTGAACACACAGTCATGGCTATATCATTGTCGGCATGAAACTGGCTCTCCTCCGGCCCGGCCATTTCATAGCCTACTGCCGCAGTCCTATTTCCACAGGAAACCAGCACTATAAGCATCACGGAGACCATAAGTAGCCAGGTCTTTTCCCCGCAATAACAATACTTTTGACCTTTACAATTCATATGACGATCAGAAAAACTCCGCAAAATTACAAAAAAAATCAATACCTAAAGATTTTTTAACAAATAAAATCATTAATTTTGTAAAATGAACTGGAACTCCCTCATATCCGACAAGCGTCTCGGGCTTGAACAATACCACGACCCGCAGCAACATACCCGCTCAGATTTCCAGCGGGACTACGACCGGCTAATATTCTCTTCTCCATTCCGCCGGCTCCAGAACAAGACCCAGGTGTTTCCACTGCCGGGATCGATATTCGTACATAACAGATTGACACATAGTCTGGAAGTATCGTCGGTTGGGCGATCTATGGCAAATGAGGTAGCCAACATCCTGATCGACAGACACGGATATGACATCCGCACAGCCAAACTCTCTGACATGGCCGACATCGTGGCCACGGCATGCCTTGCCCACGATCTTGGGAATCCACCTTTCGGACACAACGGGGAGAAGACGATATCCAGTTTCTTTACGGAAGGGAAAGGAATGGCGCTGAAACCGTTTCTGACACCACGTCAATGGTGTGACTTCGCACACTTCGAGGGAAACGCCAACTCATTCCGCCTGCTCACGCACAAGTTTGAAGGGCGACGCGACGGGGGATTCGCCATGACCTATAGCGCACTCGCATCGGTTGTCAAGTATCCGTTCGCATCCACACTCGCAGGAGAGAAGGGGAAATTCGGATATTTCGAGACGGAAGAGGAGACATACCTGCGGGTAGCAGAGGAACTCGGCATACCGGAGACGGAACACGGACGCCATGCACGCCATCCATTCGTATTCCTTATGGAGGCGGCCGACGACATCTGCTATCAGATAATGGATCTCGAGGACGCCCACAAGTTGAAGATACTCCCTACGGCAGAAGTGAAGGAACTGATGCTCAATTTCTTCGACAAGTCTGAACAGGAACATATGATTTCATCCATGAAGCGCCTCGACGACCCCAACGAGCAAGTGGGCTACATGCGTTCAAAAGTGATAGGAGCCCTTGTAGGTGGGTGTTCGAAAGAATTCACCGACCATGAAAAGGAGATTCTGGCCGGAGACTATCACGGTGCCCTTACGGCAAATATTCCCGGGCGCCTAAGCGAGGCTTATGCGGAATGCAGCGAGACTGCGTGGAGGAAGATCTACAACTCACCGCAGGTAATAGATATCGAACTTGCTGGCAACAGGATCATAACCTACCTTATGGAAAACCTCGTGGGAGCGGTGATGGCACCGGAGAAGGCATATTCGCGGCTTCTTCTGGAGAAAGTGCCCCGCCAGTATGACGTTCGCTCGGAAAACCTTAATTCAAGGCTGCAGGGGGTGGTAGACCATGTGTCGGCAATGACCGACGTCTATGCCCTCGACCTCTTCCGCACCCTTAACGGGCATTCTCTGCCGGAGGTGTGATCAATTAATAAACATGATAAATCATTAATTATCAAAGGCCGTATATTAAAGATCTATTATTGATGCTTAAAATCAAGATAACCGTTTTTATAGTTTTAGTCTTATCCTGTCTGCCCATCTGGGCCCGCGATTACAGGCCGGAGGACATGGTGAATCCCAACATCGAGAACCGCCACGAGTATGTGGCGGATCCGGAAGGGAGGCTAAGCACGCAGGTCAGAAGCCGAGTGAACGCACGCCTTCAGGCCCTCCGCGACTCCACTACGGCAGAAGTAGCGGTGGCAGTGGTGCCGTCGATCGGAGACTATACAATAGAAGATTTCTCGGAGAAAGTGTTCACCAAATGGGGGCTTGGGAAGAAAGACAAGGACAACGGAGTTCTTCTCCTGATCTCTCCCGACAGCCGGGAAGTCAGGATCCAGACGGGCTACGGAGTGGAAGGCGTTCTGCCTGATATCATTTGTGGAAAGATAATCAGGGAGACTGTGATACCCAATATGCGCAGGGACTGCCTTGACTGCGCCGTTGACGAGGCTACCGCTATGATCTCACGTGTGATGACCGAGCCGGAATACGCCGATGAACTCCGATCAGCACTCCGCGACAATCATTCCGGCTTGCCGGAAGAGGCACCCGTCAGTAAGGATACATTGATTGGATTCCTATGCTTCATAGCTATCGCATTATGGGTAACAGCCGCAATAGCATTCATCAGATGCCGAATGAAGACCAGGAAGACCGCATCGCTGGCACTGAAAGCACAGGAATGGAGATCAAGTCTGATGACTCTCGGACTACTCTCGCTCGGTACGTTGCTCACAGCTCTTCCATTCTATCTTCTCGCACTTTATCATTACCGGCGTGCTCGCTATGGCAGCCACACATGCCCTAACTGCGGTGGCAAGGCAGCAAGACTGACGGGTAAGGAAGCTCTCGGCGCCCTCACTCCAAGCCAGCAGTTTGAAGAGAAGCTCGGATCTGTGCACTACGACGTGCACAGATGCGGGAAATGCGGAGACACGGAAGTGACGCCCTATCCTGCACGGAATTCAAAATATACGTATTGTCCGCACTGCGGCACACGAGCATATCATTTCGCCGGCAATACCACCCTCAGGCAGCCAACATTCCAGACAGAAGGGGAAGGAGTGTCGCAATACAGATGCGATTATTGCGGACATAACGACAGCAAGGGATTCCGAATTCCAAAGAAAGATATGGCGGCTGCAATGGCGGCTGCAGCGATTCTGGGTTCATCGCGCCGACGCGGAGGTGGCGGAAGCTTCGGAGGAGGTTTCGGCGGTGGTTTTGGAGGCGGCTTCGGAGGAGGACGCACCGGCGGCGGAGGAGCATCGGGACGATGGTAGGCTATTCCTTACGAAACCGCATGCTGCTACCCTGATAGGGAAACTTCACTGTAAGCGTATGGGCAAGCTGATCAAATTCCGCCTGCACGTCATGATGCATCCAGACTCCTTCGGCATCACGCCACTCGACATCATAGACATTTACAAAAGGAGTCGGAGCCAGCCGACCCTTTTTCATGCCGGGAGCCCAACAGGAAGCGTTCTCACGGGCCCCACCCAAATAATAGATTATATATTCTCCTTCCTTTCCTGCGTCGGCAGGAACAACTGCAAGACGATAGCTGCCACCGATGCGGGCATACGTGTCGTCTTGCTCAAAATCAAGCAATGAGTACAGACCGGAGAGACCTATCACTCCTGTTTCTTCCCGGCTGAGGGCATAAAGAATATCCGCCTCCGATATATCTGAATCTTCGATCGGGGCGGATTCCACATTGCCGACAGAGGCCATGATGCCTCCCGGAGTGTTCGGAATCAAGGCAGGATCGCCAACCGGAACATGAGGAGACTCAAATCCGATCACATGATGGTATTCACGGTTTCCGGCAAATAAATTCCATCGGTCAGCAGCCCTGATGAGTCGCCATGAGTTCTTTCCCCTGTAAGGATCGATGCCATCTGAAATCACAGTCTCGCCCAATACACTGCCGGAAGGAAACTCCAAAACTCTCACCCCAAGAACGTCGATGCTTGAATCACCAAACGGATCCTTTTTAGAGACGGGGGTTACTTCAACAACGATGGAGACTTCATCGTCGCATGCAAATTCAGCACGCCACCCCTTGAGGGCAGTGTCAGCGACACGGAATTCAGCTGACCTCAGATCGCCCTTTACAGCGACTGGAGCAGCGGGAGCAGCTATAAGCGATGAGGCCGACGAGAAGATTCCCACTGCCGCGAAGACAAGAATTATTATGCCTATAGCCATATTGATGCGCTTCATGGTGCGACGGGTGAAATGACCCCGAAGCTTATCGACGAAATAGGTCACTATCCACCACCACCCTAACGCTCCACCGATGATACCGATAAAACCAAGCACATAATGATAGAATCTTATCCCTTCAATCACAAAATTGAACTGGGCGAAGAGACCTATTATAAGGAAGAGTATGAGGGGATTGGAGAAAGTCAATGCAAAGCCCTTTAGTATATCCCCCTCCCGGGATGGCGCACCATGATCGGCATCGGCCGCAATCTGGCCGTCGGGAGTCTTGCGTATCAGCCAGATACCAAAGAATATCAAAACTATCGAGCCGAGAAGCTGTATGGGATAGCGGTGGTTGCTTATGAATTCCTCAATAAATGAAAGACCAAATCCTGTAAGAAGACAATATATTAGGTCGGATACAGCAGCTCCAACCCCGGTATAGAACCCCGAAAGACGTCCTTTATCAAGAGTACGCTGAATGCAATATATGCCTACAGGTCCCATCGGAGCAGACACCACCACTCCAATGATCAGACCACGCAATATCATATACACCAACTCTTCCATCTTTTATCAATTCTTGATTCTCAATTCATAATCAATAATACCCGGAAACCTCCAGCCTACTTTCTAAATATTAATTATGAATTATATATCCTCCTCCCTGCCCGGGCTGACAGACATAGCGCCGTAATCCGTATTTGGTATCACCGGTTAAGGCCGGACCTCCGACCGGCGCTCCACCGGCAGTCACCACATCATAGCGCGAACCGCAGACATGGCAGACAGCCTCAAGATTGTCAGCGTTGACGGCTACCCTCACCGTCTGGCTGCGCTCCACAGGGCACGAAAGATCATAAGCCAGCGGTACATTAGGCTCAGACGTAAACGGATCGACGCCACCGATTAGCAATACACCTCCGAATCCGACATATGTATTTGCCGTATAAGGAAATCCGGCGGGACTAACGGTACCCTGCCAGTTGATGAAATTTCTTGAGATGCCGACTCCGGATACTCCATACGTATTCCACATTCCAACGTTGGAAATATCAATATAGACAGGGAGAGAGGGTATTCGGTCGTCGTCGACCTGATTGCACGACAATAATGCCGACAGCATGACCGCCGGCAAAGCAATGAGGCTAAACTTCTTTAAAATGGACAGTAAGCCTAAGCGCCGCATCTCTTAATTAATCAGGGAAAAAGGACTAAGAGAAAGGTATCGAACGCAGAACCCCGGCAAACTGCTCGGTCATCTTCTGCATCGGCCCGGCGATCATCGGACGAAGCATCGCCGGAATCTCTATATCTACTTTCGCCTGAGCGCGGCATGAAGCCTCATCTACAGGATGGATATCAAGCTGAAGCTGCAAGGGCACAGGAGTACCCTCTCCCTTGAGCGTGATGCGTGATGGAGACGTACGTTCCGTCACACGCAGACGGATGGATCCGACCGGACCACCAGGGAGTTCTATACTGTCTTCCGTCAGACGGATGCTGTCGAACATCTCTTTCTTGTCGGCAGGGATCTGATCGGCAGGAACCTGATCAAGAAGGGTCTTGAGTGATTCGAAATTGCTGAGGCGGGAGAACACACTTTCAGCAGATGCCTTGAGTGCGACCTCTTCGCTTTTATATGTAGCCATTTTTTAAGTTTTAAATGTTTCAGTATATTTTTCAGAAGGCATCATGCTGTGGCACCCATGAGTCGGGGTTCTTACGCCAGTCGCGGAGCGTCTCAGCTTCTGCCGGGCTTATGAACTGGATCTTCTCAGCCACCTCAAGCATAGAGGTATAGGAGCAAAGGGCCACAACATTGATGTTAGCCTCACGGAAACGCTTTATGGCGATGGGGAATTCATAGTTGAAGAGAGCGGCAATACCTATAGCCTCGCAACCGGCATTGTTGACCGCCTCTATCGCACGCAGAGCGTTGCCTCCCGTGGATATAAGATCTTCGATCACCACAACCTTCCAGCCTGGCTTGAGGTTGCCTTCAATAGTGTTCTCCAGACCATGATCCTTAGGAGTGTCCCTGACGTAAGCAAACGGAAGGCCCATGACATCGGCCGCCAGCAATCCCCATGCTATCGCACCATTGGCTACTGATGCAATGGCGTCTACGTCGGGATAATTCTCCATTATGACACGCGCCATTTCAATCTTTATGAAGTTGCGCACATCGGGATATGAGAGCGCCTTGCGGTTGTCGTTGTAGATAGGAGAGTTCCAGCCGGAGCTCCATACAAAAGGCATGGAGGGCTGAAGTTTAATCGCGCTGATATGCAGAAGTTTTTCTGCAAGCAATTTATCCGGAGTATTCATAATATCACATTTTTGCGGAGAAGAGATGATGTTTAATCAACATATTCTGCCAAATATAACGCAAATTTACGACATTATGGAGAATCCTGCAAATATTTTTTAATATTTTTTCGCAGTTTTAGTGGCAGGAGGGCAGTTGCAATACTCATGATACCAAAATCAGAAATACTTATCTCAGATAATAATTCCGGAATTCAGACAGTGACACAGAGGGAGAGAAGATAGAGGCGGCAGTCAGGAACAGCCGTCATGACTTCCGAAGCAAGGACCCGGAGGGTGGAGCCAGTGGTGCAGACGTCATCTACGAGCACAAGGCCCTTTCCCTGCAATGAATCAGGGTCTTTCACCCTGAAGGATCCTGAAAGATTAGCCATACGCTGACCGAGAGTCATCGAGGTCTGAGTCTTATGCGTGCGTGTGGCCTCGAGGACATCGACAACAGGAAGACCGGTAGCCAAAGCGATACCTTCAGCTATGAAGTCGGCTTGGTTGTAGCCGCGCCTGGCTTGTTTCCACCAATGCATGGGAACACCGGCCACACAGTCGGCACCACTGAAGAAACCGGCCATATGGAGTTCTTCGCCGGCAATCTCTCCAAGCCTCCGGCCTACGGAAGGGAACTGCCGGTATTTCATATCGTGGATAGCCGCTGCGAGATCGGAATTGCGGGAATAGATGAAGTGCCCGGTAGCTCTCACAAAAGGAACGATGCCGGCAAAGCGACGTTCCATCGGATTGAGCGGCATATGATGATAGAGGGAACGCGGCAGAGTCTCGATACACCTTATGCAGAAGACACGCTCTGATTCACGCAATGTACACCCACAGATGTGGCAGGTGCGCGGCATAAAGAAATCCGCTATATCCCTCAAAACAGCTTTCATTTCATATATCCTTTTTAATCAGTTCCCGCATCGCCGATATTATAAGTTGAGATTCAAATCCACGCGAGGCCAGATGTCGGTATAGTTTCTGACGATTTTTGATATCAGAAAGGTCTAAAGCCCGAGATTTGGCCACCAAAACCTTCCTAAGCGCCTCTTTATAGGCGTCATCGGAAATATAGTCTAAGGCCTGAACTATGACATCATCACCCATTCCCTTTGCCTTAAGACCCATACGGACCTTCATGCGTCCCCATCCTGAAAACCGGACCTTATCTGCAGCATAAGCACGTGCATAGCGAAAATCGTCGAGATACCTGTTTCGCTGAAGATACTCGATCATTCTACCGGCATCCTCGGCACTGAAACCCTGCTTCATTATCTTGTTTCTTATATCGGAGGCACACTGTTCGGCACCGGCACACAGACCGGCCATTCTGACAAGCATCTCATCGGCTGTAAGTTTACGTCTTGGCATGGCCTTTGAATTTTTATCTGAGAATTAATTCTATGCTGCTATCAAAATGACCATCTTCCCTTTAGGAATCTCTTCTTCCCATAGGAATCTATCCGTACCTCGACGTCATTCCATCCCTTAGCCTTGTAATAGGCCTTGACATGGTCTGCAAACCTGGGATTTAACTCCATATACACAAGCCCTCCGGGCTTAAGGCTCCGGCGACCAATCTCCTCAATCCTTTTATAGGGACGAATGGGATCATCGGAAGTCACAAAAAGGGCCACTGATGGCTCGAAATCTTTCACACGCACCTCCATGTCTGCCACCTCATCAGGAGCTATATAGGGAGGGTTGCTGACAATGATGTCCAGCGACTCCGGAGAAGGCATCCACTCGTACATATCTGCCGTAATAAAACCGACATTTGCCTTTAAAGACGAAGCGTTCGCTACAGCCTGAATCAAGGCATCACGACTGATGTCGATTGCAGTTACATCGGAATACGGCAGAGTGCGGGCCAAAGCAATAGCGATACAGCCAGACCCTGAACCGATGTCCAGAATAGCGAGGTCTTCCCTATCCTTGGAATCTTCTACAATCCAGTCGACAAGTTCCTCTGTTTCAGGTCGGGGAATAAGGACACCGGGGCCAACATTAAAGTCCATTCCATAGAAGCGGGCCCGCCCGGTGATATACTGAATAGGTTCACCGAGAATGAGGCGGTCTACAATACCATCTATCTCCTGTTTTGCGAAGTCTGAAAGTTCCTTTCCCTCGTTTATTATAAGGTCTACCCTACTCCAGCCTTTGACATGGCTGAAGATGAGCAATATGACCGCCTCACGTTCGCGGCGGTCGAATATCCCACCAAGTCTTTTTCTGACTTCTATCAATTCTTCTCTTACCGTCATACTTTCTAAGAATAAATCCTTCTAAAGAATGCCAACGCTTGCTCCTAAAGGTCGGTTTTCACCACAAAATTACAAAAAAATACATCAAACATCAAAAAATAAGCCAAAACATTTGCACAATCCAAAATAAATGCTTAACTTTGCAGTCGCAAAACGCAAAGCACGCGTAGGTCCTATAGCTCAGTTGGTCAGAGCACCTGACTCATAATCAGGGAGTCCTTGGTTCAAGCCCAAGTGGGACCACAAATTAGAAATCAAGCAGTTACGACATTAGTCGCAGCTGCTTTTTCTTTTACTTTGAACACAAATCTGAACACAA
>JAIECF010000027.1 GCA_029068655.1 Muribaculaceae bacterium
TTATCCAGAAGAATATAATAACTATCTTGGGGGGTTATTCAACTTACCTATGATATAAGTGTCTATATATTAGATATACTCACTATATTATAGTATTTTTATGCAAAAGGGGTCAATTGGTATTTTTGATTCAGGATATGGTGGATTAACGATACTTGAGGAAATACGTAATTTACTGCCTGATTATGATTATATATATTTAGGAGATAATGCACGGGCACCATATGGAATTAGGTCGTTTGAACTCATACATAAATTTACCTTGGAAGCGGTAAACTATCTTTTTAAACAAGATTGTCCACTTGTCATACTTGCTTGTAACACCGCATCCGCTAAAGCATTACGTACTATTCAACAAAAAGATCTACCCATAATAGCTCCTGAAAATAGAGTACTTGGAGTAATCAGACCAACAATTGAAGTATTAGGCTCAATAACTAAAACTGGTCACATTGGAGTATTTGGTACACCAGGAACTATATCAAGCAATGCTTACAATGAAGAGATTTTGCGTTTTTATCCAGATTATAAAACTTTCGGTCAATCATGTCCTATGTTCGTACCATTAGTTGAGTATGGTGAGTCGGATGGTGAGGGTGCAGATTTCTTTGTGAAAAAATATGTAGCTAATCTTCTTTGTCAATCCTCAAATATTGACACATTAATTTTAGGTTGTACTCATTATCCTTTACTCCAAAAAAAAATAAGACAATATGTTCCTGATAATATTAATATAATATCTCAGGGATCTATAGTCGCAAAATCATTAAAAAAATATCTTATTAGACATCCAGAAATAGAAATGAGAATTGAAAAAGGTTCAAATATAAAATACTTAACTACAGAAAATGCAGTAAAATTTAATGAATTGGCCTCAGTTTTCATTGGGCATAAAACACATGCCTCTAAAGTAATTCTTACATGATTATTTCGGATATTGGACTCATTGCAATTTATGAATATTCTTTTCCTTTCACCATACTGTACTCCCGAATATGCAGCGTCATCATATCTAGGCCGAAATCGTTGTGAAGCTTTTGCTGCTAATGGATTTACAATGGTCACCTATGCTCCCACTCCTTGTCGAGGAATCAGCGAAGAAGAGCGCCAAAAGTACAAAAAGATTAAGTTTGAAACCCTCTACAATGGATTCTTCAAAATAAATCGTTTTTCTATGTTTAAAGAGCCCCAAAAGCCATTATTTAGGGCTTTCAGGTACTCTTTATGTTGGATGAAGCATTTATACTATGGTATGAAAGAAAAAAATGTTGATGTTGTTTTTCTATCATCAACTCCTCCAATCCAAGGAATGATTGGAGCATTATTGAATAAATGGCGCAAAATTCCATTTATCTATAATCTTCAAGATGTCTTTCCTGATTCCTTACTTAACAATGGCATTGCTAAGAAGAATGGTTTTCTATGGAAAATCGGACGACTGATTGAGGACTTTACTTATAAGAATGCCGACAAGGTAATTGTTATTAGTGAGGATTTTAAGAAAAATATTATGGCTAAGGGTGTTCCGGAAGAAAAAATTGCAGTGATTTATAATTGGGTAGATCAGAACGCCGTGGTTGACATACCTCGAGAGAAAAATAAATTGTTTGATTTATACGGATTAAATCGTAACAAATTCTATATTACATATAATGGCAACATTGGGCTGTCGCAGAATATGGATATGTTGATGGATGTTGCGGAATCACTCCAATCTAATCCCGACATACAGTTTGTGCTGGTGGGCGATGGAGCGTATATTGAAGATGTGAAGAAGATTGTTGCAAAAAAACAATTGGACAACGTTCATTTGCTTCCATTCCAACCATATGAAGATATCAGTCTTGTATTTTCTTTAGGAGACGTTTCTTTGGTGATAAGTAAACCTGGGACAGGGTCTGCTTCCGTACCTTCCAAGACCTGGAGTATAATGTCAGCGTCAAGACCCGTACTTGCAAATTTTGATGAGAATGAGTTGAAAGAAATAATAAATAAACATAAGTGCGGTATCTTTACCAAAGCTGGAGATAAAGATGCATTTATTAACGCTATTCTCAAACTATATCATAATCGTGAATTATGCAATACTTACGGTAAGAATGGTCGCAAGTTCGTATTGAACAACCTTACTCGAGAGATAGGAACCCAAAAGTACGTTGATGTCATGAAATCTATTGTTAAGAAATAATATTTGACCAATATTGGGAAAACAAATATTCAAATTAGATTTATCTATTATGAAGACAGCTCTTATCACAGGCGTCACGGGTCAGGACGGCTCGTATCTTGCCGAACTATTGATAGATAAAGGATATGATGTACATGGAACGATTCGTCGTTCATCGGTAGATTTCCGCGAGCGAATCGCCCACCTCGAGGGTCACCCGCAGTTTCACCTCCACTACGCCGACCTCGGTGATTCGATGTCGATAATTCAAGTTCTCAACAAGGTTCGTCCGGACGAGGTCTATAACCTCGCGGCTCAGAGCCATGTGCAGGTATCGTTCGACTCTCCGGAGTTTACAGCCGATGTGGACGCGACTGGAGTCCTGCGTCTGCTCGAGGGCATACGCCAGTGCGGACTTGCGGAGACCTGCCGTTTCTATCAGGCTTCGACTTCGGAGCTTTACGGCAAGGTGGAGGAGGTTCCGCAGAACGAGGACACTCCATTCCATCCCTATTCTCCATACGCTGTAGCGAAGCTATACGGCTTCTGGATTGTGAAGGAGTACCGCGAGGCATACAATATGTTCGCCTGCTCCGGCATCCTTTTCAACCACGAAAGCGAGCGTCGCGGCGAGACGTTCGTGACGCGCAAGATAACCCTGGCTGCCGCCCGCATCGCGCAGGGGAAGCAGGAGAAACTTTATCTCGGCAATCTCGACTCTCTGCGTGACTGGGGCTACGCGAAAGACTACGTGGAGTGCATGTGGCTGATACTGCAGCAGCCGGAACCTGAGGACTATGTGATCGCCACAGGCGAGCAGCACTCGGTGCGCGAGTTCTGCTTGTATGCGTTCAAGCGTGCAGGAATCGAGCTTGAGTTCACAGGCGAAGGTGTCAACGAGAAAGGGATTGACAAGGCTACGGGGAAAGTTGTCATTGAAGTCTCTCCGGATTTCTACCGTCCGACGGATGTGGTGAATCTATGGGGTGATCCGACAAAGGCAAAGCAGAAGTTAGGCTGGGACCCGACTAAGAAGACCTCGTTCGAGCAATTGGTCAACCTTATGGTGGATGCGGACATGGCGAAGGTTGCTGTTGAAAGAGCCGGAGAACAAGTCAAGCTTAATCTCGAGGAATATCTCGAAAAAGGTATAGTAAAATAAATCTTATGTCCCGTTTGTGCTTATGTCTAAAAAGGTTTTTGTTACCGGTTTTTTCGACCTTCTGAATTCCGGACAGGTGTCATTCCTCCGGGAAGCAGCCAAGTACGGAGACCTTTACGTCGGGGTCGGGTCTGACACTACGTTTGAGGAACTAAAGGGACGTAAGCCTGTATGTTCGGAACAGGAACGGCTGTATATGGTGAGGGCCGTGCGGTATGTCAAGGACGCCTTCATAAATTCCGGTACGGGAATACTTGACTTCTTAGAAGAATTGGACAGCGTAAAGCCTGATTTCTTTGTGGTAAATTCTGATGGAGGAAACGACCTCAAGCGTAAACTCTGCGAATCCCGAGGTATTGAATACATAGCCTTAGGACAAAATAATCTCCGCATCCTCAGTCCCTCAGCCTCTCCGCGTGATAGAAGCAGATTACCATATAGAATTGACATAGCCGGGACATGGATCGACCAGCCGTATGTATCGGAGCATGGGGCGGGTTGGGCCATCACTGCCTCCATCGAGCCTACCCATGAGTTCATGGAGCGGGGCGGAATGTCTACGTCGACCCGCAATGCGGCGAAAAAGATCTGGCCCTTCGAACTTCCGGCATACAACGAGGAGATGCTGGCACGGCTGCTTTTCTGCTTTGAGAACGATCCGGAAAACGAGGGGCACGTGTCGGGAGCACAGGACGCAATCGGCATCTGCGTGTCGGGACTTTCGCGCCACTACTATGACGCCCATTACTGGCCGGAACGGATAGAGACAGTACACGACGAGGATATCTTATCCTGGTTAGAGGAACACGTGTGTGTGGTACCGATGTTCCCGAGAAGACCCGGATGCTCG
>JAIECF010000028.1:0-7663 GCA_029068655.1 Muribaculaceae bacterium
GAATAATATCTCCTTAGACCTAATATTAGGAGATAAATATCTAGTCTAGTAAATAGACTAAACATCATAGGAGGAAAAGGAAAATGAACCAATTCTTAAAAGACTTGAAGGAAACCACCAACTTTGCTCTTACGGAAAACGGAGCCGTGACCAGACGCAGCACCATGAATGGTCTAATGGATCTCTTTGCTCTCGGTGGGGCTTACCGCAACCGTTCTGAGGCGGACTGTATCACCCTGTTTTCCAAGGCGTTCGACGAGAATCCCACCTACGCTCTCAAGTGTCTGTTCTACCTGCGTGACGTGCGCGGAGGCCAGGGTGAGCGTCGGTTCTTCCGTGTTGTGACCCGTTGGTTGGCTATCAACCGTACCGCGGAAATGCGCCGCAATCTGGAGCACGTTCCTGAGTTCGGCCGCTGGGACGATCTTTATGCCTTCATTGGCACCCCTCTGGAGAAGGCTGCTCTACACTTTATGTACCGTCAGCTCGCCTTAGATGTGGAGTCTAAGACTCCTTCTTTGATGGCAAAGTGGCTGAAGAGCGAGAACGCCAGCTCTCCTGAGACTCGGCGCCTCGGTACTAAGACCCGCCAAGCGTTCAAGATGACCTCTCGCGAGTATCGCAAAACCCTTTCCATTCTGCGTGAGCGTATCCGCGTTGTAGAGCGGCTTATGAGCGAGAACCGTTGGGGTGAGATCGAGTTCGACAAGATCCCTTCTAAGGCCGGCCTCAAGTATAGAAACGCATTCGCTAGAAGGGATATCATCAAGGCGAAGTATGAAGCCTTTGCGAAGAACGAGAAGACCGAGGTTAATGCCGGCGCTCTGTATCCTCATGACGTGGCTCGTCAGGCTTTCCGGTCTGGCCGTCTGTCTCTGGAGTCTCCTGAGCGTTTGATGATCCAAAAGTACTGGAATGCTCTCCCAGATTATTACCAAGGCCGTCAGGAGAACGGCATCGCGGTAGTGGACGTGTCTGGCTCTATGAGCGGCACTCCTATGGAGGCGGCAGTTTCCATGGGCGCTTATATCGCCGATAAGGCACGCGGCCCCTTCAAGAACCACTTCATTACCTTCTCTGGGAATCCTGAGCTGGTAGAGTTTGTTGGAGCTGACATTACCGATAAGTTCAATCGGTGCGTCCGTGCGGACTGGGGTATGAATACCAACCTCGAGGCGGTATTCGACCTGCTGCTCAATACCGCTCTGAAGCACAACACCTCTGCTGAGGATATGCCTGAGCGTATCTATATCTTCAGCGACATGGAGTTCGACAGTTGTATGTGCCGCGGACCTGCGTTCGGTGGTCACTGGACTGGGCGTGGAAATGCCTACCTCGGCAGCGGCGCAGAAGTGGAGACTCTCATGGAGGGTATCGCCAAGAAGTGGCGCGCTCATAGGTACAAGTTGCCCAGCGTTATCTTCTGGAACCTCGATGCTCGCAACAACAACATCCCTGCGATTGGGGAAGGATTCAGCTACGTCAGTGGATTCTCTCCCGTCATGATTGAGACTATTCTCAGCGGCAAGGATGGTCTGGATCTCGTGTTGGAGAAGCTGAACTCCGAGCGCTACGCTTGTATCGGCTAATCCAGCCAAGCGGGGAAATGGCAAAACTTCTACCATTTCCCCGCTAATTGCATTTTATTGAATATATTAAAAAATATGATATAATATATTTATAAGGTGAAGAAAGGAAGCTATTCTTGGGAAAATTAATTAGGGAAGATTTTAGTTCCTTTAAGGAACTTATGGATACATTGGCAGAGAGACCTAACAATAATTTTATGTGGGATAGTAATTCTTCTAGGACTGGGAGTAAAGAATTTACTGGCACTAGCAGTTGGGAAGAGGCTGTTTCTTTGCTGAAAAATGGGTATCCAGACTATTTGGATGATATAAAAAAAGCTCTTAACAAAAGCAAGAAACTCACAAGCAAGATGTACAGTAAGATGCCTCGGCCTGTACCTGAGAATCATGTATTTGGTTTTGTACCAAATGTGCCGAATGCTCTACGTGGTCTTCCTCAATCAATGATTACGATTGAGAGAAATCCTCAAAAGAGAAAAACAATCTCTATCCTTTACTCCATAGGAGACGCGTGTTGGAGAGATACAGACGATTTTATTGATGCTGGAGTGGCTCTTGTTTCTGCGATCAATATGATTGAGGCCTCTGGCATTAGAACTCGTTTGCAGCTAGGATTTATGCCATCAACTCAGTCGGGAGAAATTGTGTTCCCAACTGTAAAGTTAAAAGACTTCGGAGAGCCTTTTGCATTACAAAAGATTTGTTTTCCTCTTATTCATCCGTCTATGTTTAGACGTATTGGGTTTAAGTATTTGGAAACTTGTCCTTTTTGTACAAAAGATTTCTCCTTTGGATACGGAGCCCCCGTTGATTTAAGCACTCTTGAAGAGTGCTTAAATACTAAAGATACCTATGTCTTAAACACTGCTTGGATTAAAGACAAAATTGGCTGTGACATTGAACAGATTTTAACAAAGTTAGGAGTGTGTATTTAATTATGGCTAAGAAAGCAGTTCCTCCTATGATGGAGAAAAGTATCAAAATGAACGATATGATGGAGCGCATGATGGAATCCCTCATGTCCATCGTAGCGGAGGTTGAGGGTGAATCTATCCTCGAACGTGTCATGCCGGCTATCGACCAGAGAGTTAAGGAGCGTTATGGCTTCTTACCCGAAGTGCACGAGATTCGCACTCCTACTGTTACTAAAACCGTAGTTGGCACAGTGCACGAAAAGTTCGACGAGGTTCTCAATATTGTGAACCTGAACATCCCTGTGTATCTTACTGGTAAAGCTGGCACTGGTAAGAACGTCATTTGTAAGCAGGTGGCAGAGGCTCTGGGCCTTAACTTCTACTTCACCAATGCCGTTACTCAGGAGTACAAGTTGACCGGCTTCATTGACGCGAACGGTAAGTACAATGAGACTCAGTTCTATAAGGCGTTCACCAAGGGTGGACTATTCTTCCTTGATGAGATGGACGCGTCCATTCCTGAGGTGTTGATTATTTTGAACGCGGCTATCGCGAACCGATACTTCGACTTCCCCGTCGGCAAAGTTGAAGCGCACCCTAACTTTAGAGTTATCGCCGCCGGTAACACTGTAGGTACTGGTGCAGACAACAACTACACTGGACGCTATTGTTTGGACAGAGCGAGTCTTGACCGTTTCGCTATGATCCACATTGATTACTCTCCTAAAATTGAGATGGCAATGGCTCGTGACAAGAAAGCTCTCGTTGATTTCTGTCATATGTTCCGTGCCATCACCGATAAGAGCGGCATTGAATGCCTGTTCTCTTACCGTACTCTTGATCGAATTGCTCAGCTTGAGGAAGTCATTCCTAATCTCTCCGAGGTTCTGGCGATTTCTTTGTTCAAGGGCTTGGATGGAGACACTATGAATACCATCAAGGGTGAGTTCAACAAAAAGCCTGATGCAGCTAACAACAAATATGCTCAGGCTGTCATCAACAATAGCCAGTGGACTTCTAAGGAGGTAAACAAGACATTGATTGACAGAGAGCAGTTCCTCGCGAGCACCAAAGAATTGCGTTCATACATCGAGGGTCTTGACCGCATTGGTCAGACCCTCGGGGTAGACCTTCTTATGGACGCAATCTATGAATCCTTTTTGGGTGACATGATTGGGTCATTTGGCGACCTATTGATTCGGTCTGTTATCCCTGAAACTTATACACAAAAGCAACTGGACTATTTCTGCGAGGGTTACTTCAACCTCGTTCACGATACCAAAGCAGGTGATGCCGACTTTGATGCCTTCTATGATGAAATCATGATAGGAGAAGTCGATGAAGCCTGGAGTCAATCCTACGATACCTGGATCAATCCCAAAAACCCGGATTAAAGAAAGGAAAAGATAAATGTCAGAAATGCAACAGAAAGATTTGGTTCTATCTCCGAATGAGTATGCCTACGTCCTTGACGAAACAAAAGGCAACGTAGCTGTAACGTCGGCCCGCATAAGATGAGCCTGTCTCAGAGCGATAAGCTGGTTAAGTTCGATTCTTATGCAAAGCGATTCACTCCATGCGAACGTTACAGAGACGCAATCCAACTCTTCACAACCGCGCCGGAGGGCTGGTATATCGCTCTCAAGAATCCCGCTCCTGGCAATAAGCATCCTTCCGCGGGAACCAGCAACACCATTCCTGAGAATATGCAGATCGGCTACAAGGTCAACATTCCCGGCCCTGTCAGCTTTGCTTTGTATCCGGGCCAAATGGCACAGGTCATCAAGGGCCATACCCTTCGTTCCAACCAGTACCTTGTCGCCCGCGTTTATGACGCTGACAGCCTGAACCAGACCAAGGAAGAGCGCGGCGAGCCCGATCATGATGACTACATCAACGGTCAGATTCTTATCATCAAGGGTACTGAGATTTCCTTCTACATTCCTCCTACCGGCATTGAGGTCAAGGCCATTGAGAACGATTCTGGCCGTGGCTATGTGCGGGACGCCGTAACTCTGGAGCGTTTGGAGTATTGTATCCTCGTGGACGAACCACTGCAATTAAGTTCTCTTATCGGGATTATAAAGCGTACCTTGCTTTCTTAGAAAATGAAAAAGAGAAAGCAAGACTTGAGGCCGAAATGGCTAAAAAGCAGCGTGAGAACCAGGTTGCGAGAGACATTCTGGACGATGTTCAGAAAGATATTGATAGGCTGAGAGAGCAGTCTACTCAGGAAATCGAGAAGTCTACTGAAACCATGAAATATATTATAGAGAGGATGTGAGAACTTGGGACGCGTAACTCTACACGGTAAACAGCGCATTATGGAACGAACTGACGGTGTTGAGAACTTGGCAGAAGCAAAAAGAATCGCCAAGCAAGCCTATGTCTCAGGTAAGACGCTCAATCACTATCAGAAGTATCCCAAGTTCTTCAATTACCTAGGTAATAAAAGGGATCAGACAAATACTTGCTCTATTAGAATATATAAGGGTAATATATTTATCTGGCGAGGAAAGGGCAAGCATAAGAGCCTGATTACTGCTCACCCCATCCCTGACAGATATATCAAAGAAATGGAGGAATTGAAATAATAGGAATGCTTTTAATACTATTGACGTCAGCTATTGTTGGCTTTGTCTGCTATGAAGTTGTTCATTACGTTTGCTTCTACTGGACTAGCCGCACTCGGTATTATGACAAGTATGATAAGGGCTACATCACAATGTCATGGAAAGAATTAAGAGACTTCTATAAAGTCAATCCAAGTAGGTGGTTCTTTGGAAAGACCGGCGAGTATCAAGATTTCAACCACCTATATTATATTGTAAAGCCAAAAAAGTGGTATGTTGTTAACATATCCATGTTCTCTTACTTCCGACTTCTTTGGAGTTACCATTTCGGTAATCCGATGACAGAAGATAAAGAGATAGTTTTTGAATGCGTCCAAAGCGATATCGACGAGATAAAAGCAAAGGCTCAAAGAGAATTAGAGGAAGCAAATGCAATGATGGAAGAAGTTAAAAATAGATTGGAGAGGGGCAAATCATGAAAACTTTTCTTATAATAGTCGGTATTATATATCTGGTATGGAAAGCCATTCAAATCATCATCTATAAAGGCAAGGTCATGATGGAGCCACATCAGTATGCTAAGATGAAATGGAAAACCATTAAGAAGCTATATCCCATCAATCCTGAGAAATGGGACTATAACTACGGCAGATATGAGAGATATGCAGGGGAAGAGTTCCCTCTAAGAATCCTCTACTATGAGAACACTCCCATTATGCTAACAGCAATTGATTTCATCAGATTTAGAATCGCGTACAAGATTCATGCACATACCTATGGTTGCGATAAGGCTAGTCATAGAGCCCTTAAAAATATCATGGAAGACGTCCAAGAGGACATTGATAAGCAAAAGGAGCAAGCACAGAAGGAAATTGACACAGCTCTACAAGAAATGAGAGGAGCTATAAATAATGAAACTATGGATCGATGACCTACGGCCAGCTCCGTTCGGATGGGTCTGGCTAAAGACCGTAAACGAGGCTATCGTGCGTTTGAAAACTGCCAAGAATTGCGGCATGACCATTGAGGTTATCTCTCTCGATCACGACGCAGGCGACTATTTTCCTCTTGGCGGCGATTACATCAAGGTCCTAGATTGGCTGGAGCAGGAGAGCTGGAGCATCCCCATCAATCTACATAGCATGAACCCAGTTGGGGTTATGAATATGAGAGCTATCATTCAGAAGAACGGCTGGAAAGAGGTATAAGGATGAATAAAGGAATTCTTTACTTTCTTCCCGTAAAGGGAGATAAAATTGTAGTCGCTGAAGGTATCTTCTCTAGCGAAACTTTCGGCCTTATGTGCGATTACTTGCGGGAACATGAATATGAAGTGCCTAGACTCTGGAATGTATGGGGCACTGGCGAGTGGTATAATTATGACTTTGGATACTCTGAACTTTTTAGGTGGGAAGAGAACAAATATTGGGAATGCTTGAAAAAATAAACAAGAAAAGGCAGATACCTAATTAGGTATCTGCCTTTTAATTTTGGCTTCCGCGAACTGCTGAGTTTCTGATTCGCCATACGCCAGCAATTTTTTCTTAGAATTTACCCCAAGAGAAATTTGTGTCTCCGCCACCGGCGGTTATAAGTACATACTGTGAAGTTGATGCATCCCAACAATACATCTTATTATCATCATCTATATATAGCACTTCACTGTCTCCAATTGTAGGAAAATTCTCTCTAGTAGCGAAGACTACATAGCGCTTACTATTAGAATGTTCGTTATGCCACGCTTTAATTTTAGTATCATAATACTCTAACATAGCAAGGCTAACTTTAGTGATTTCCTTGTTATCAGCCATTAGTCATCACCCCTTCTTATTTTACGTCTTCCTTTTGTGCTCCCCAAAAGTAATCAGAATACTTTGTCCAAGGCACTTGCTTCGCCGCAGTAGGTAATGTATCTACAAGAGCAACAGTTGTGGTTAAAGAGTTATATAATATAACGGGCGTAGCGGCCGCAGCTTTAAAATATATGCCTGCATCAGCTCCATTACCTGCAATTAAATAAAATGTGCATTGTGATTTTGTTTTTCTTACAGCCGTACAAGTTACCCACATTAATTGGTTTCCATCCATTCCGAATACATAATGCCCAAAGTCGTCAATGAATTGAACCTATGCTTGCGAAGCACATCTGATATGAATATATTTATTGTTATGTCCAGCTACATACTCTAAAGTTGGAGCCACTTTAGTAGCAGTATTACCAATTCTTTTTTCTAAAGTATTAACAGAATTTTGTACAGTTTTAATAGCATTAAATGTGCCACTACTTGTTACGCCATTCATACTACCATCAGTTGGAACTGTATCAAGAGTAGGCGGATCTCCTTTCTCACCCTTCTCACCATTCATTACATTAAATGTATGTGAACCAGAAGCATCAGAGATTGTTACCGTAGTTCCTCCAGTAATTGGAGTTGTAGAAACGGTAGGGGATACGCCATCTTGTCCTGCGTCACCTTTGATACCCTAAATTCCCTGGATACCTTGAGAGCCAGTGTCACCTTTATCGCCCTTGGCGCCGGTGTCACCTTTTTCTCCCTTATCTCCTTTGTCACCCTTGTCGCCTTTA
>JAIECF010000028.1:7763-10929 GCA_029068655.1 Muribaculaceae bacterium
CAGTGTCACCTTTATCGCCCTTGGCGCCGGTGTCACCTTTTTCTCCCTTATCTCCTTTGTCACCCTTGTCGCCTTTAGCGCCAGTGTCACCTTTGATACCTTGCTCACCTTGGATACCCTGTTCACCAGCGTCTCCTTTAGGCCCTTTTAAAGAAAGCAACCAAGCTGCCTCACCTAATGTATCATCCCATCCATTGTCAACAGCCACGTCATAAGCTGATTTACCATTCTGACCATCATGAATAACAACAGTTTCAGAACTATCTTTCCCATCAATAGTCAAAGATACCTAGCCTGATACACTTGTATCCGCGGAAATAGTAGGTGTAAAGCCGTCATCGCCCTTGTCACCTTTCTCTCCATCTTGACCGGGATCGCCCTTATCACCTTTAATCACCGCGAGTTCTGCCAGATCAATAATATACTTAAAACCTTCTTTATCATATGTACCATCTATAAGAATGGATTCATCTTTGCTATACATTAAAGCCTTACCATCTTGCTTTAAGATAACTATGTCGCCGTTATTATAATTATCTTTGTCAAGGCTCATTAGTATTGCACTTTCATATACTCCTAAAATTTGGAAGCCTTTACCATCTTCTCCTCTCTGTCCCTGTGGACCGCGAACAATAACTCCATTGTTCATACGAGAAAGGAAATGGAACCCATCTTCATTATTAGCGACCTCATCCTTGGTAAAATTACTATCCCTTTTATAAATAAAAACAGTATAATTTTCCGTGTCATTTACTGAAACGATAAGGTCATCTGCTATATTATCTGCATCCGCTAGCATATCTTCAATAGAATCATATACTTGAGAAATTTCCACAATAATTTCATTACCATGGGTTGTATTAACCATGTTATCAACACGATTCTTTAAAAGTCCAACGGATTCTTCATTTTTATCTATCTTCTACGTAACCTCTGGCTGAAGTTGTTTTAATGAAATTTGCATTTAACTCCCTCCCATTAACCAAACATACTATCAATATCGTCTTCGGTTGCCCAAAGGGTTTCGCTACTATCAGCGGAGTTCTTGTCGAACCAATGTAAAGTTCCTTTATCAGTTTCCCCAAAGATTTCGCTAAAAGTGATAGTTCCTTCGTTAATAGTATAGTCTGAATTTTCTTCTAAGCATAAGCCATTTACATATACCATTAAAGTTTTACTATCAGCAGGTAAATCAAACTCAGTTGTTTCTCCGTCAAAAGTAATTTCTTGTGTCATCAATTTAACATCAATAACTTCAGTTTTCTCGACTGTAAGTCCATCAATATCTATCTTCCCAGCATCTATCTCAACGCCATTAGAAAGAGTTGAAATAAGATGAAGGTTTTCGTCAAGGCGCATAGAAACAATAGAAGGTCCATCTTTACCTACTTTACCATTCTCAACTTCAAAGACATGATCGCCACTCTTATCGGTGATAGTAATTTCTGTGCCATTATCAGTAGGAGACAGTGAAATTGTTGGAGAATCACCATCTGCTCCTGCGTCTCCATCTTCACCTTTTAAAGATTCAAGCCACTCTTCCTCAGTACCTTCAAAGCCATTATCAACCGCGATTTCATATGCAGTCTTTCCGTCAGCGCCAGTCAAAGAATCTAACCATTCAGCTTCTGTACCCTCATAACCTGCGGCGACCGCTAGTTCATAAGCACTCTTACCGTCCTGTCCATTCTCGCCTTTTGTGCCATTTGTTAAACTAAAAGTTTGATCTCCGTTGGCATCAGTGATTGTAATATCGACGCCATCATCAGTTGTCTCAATCTTAACGGTAGGAGAAACGCCATCGTCACCTTTAGGGCCAGGAACAGTAGAATCTTCTCCCTTCGGTCCTTGTGGACCCTCAAGGGAACCAAGATTTTCCCACTCTTGTTTATCGACAGACCAGTTATAAATCTCGTTGTAGTCAGAATCGCCTACGGCATAAGCGTCTCCGGCATTTCCAGTTGGATGTGCCTCAATTAATTCGTCGTAGTCGGCATATAGTCCCTTAATGGTAAAAGAAGCGCCATTAGTGCCGTCTTGTCCTTTTAGAGATTCAAGCCAATCTGCTTCTGACCCGGTAAAGCCATTTTCAACAGCAACATCATATGCAGACTTACCCTCTTTACCTTCATCGCCGTCCTTACCATCTTGGCCATCGGCTCCATCTACACCCTTTAGAGAATCTAACCAATCAGATTCAGTGCCAGTAAAACCGTTCTCTACAGCAATGTCATATGCGCTTTTTCCGTCTTGTCCATCCTTACCATCTTTTCCGGCAGGACCAATTATATTAACAGGAGGAGGATTAGTCAGATCTCCATCGTTTGTCCAACTTAAATCACCATTTTTATCAATACTTGGGATAAAAGTAGTTCCGGTTCCCTGACCACCGACTTTAATATATTCAGAACCATCCCACAGGAAAATAGAATCCTCTGTCACATATAGAAGATTCATATCTCCTACTGTTGGAAGGCTATTTTTAGTTGTGAATATAATCTAATGAGCATCAACAATTTTCTGCTCGACCCATGACTTGAGTTTTGTGTCATATCTCTTTAACAGGTCAAAATCTATAAGTTTAGTTAAATCAACAGCCATTGAAATCCCTCCTTCAATTAGTCAAATAAGCTATCAATATCTTCCTTAGTGGCAAGGCCGAGATTGCTAAGCTCTTCGTTGTCATTATCATCACCGAATAGACTATCAATATCTTCTTCAGTGGCAAGACCTAGATCAGGGTTCTCAGTAGTAGAACCGCCAGATGTTACAACTTTATATTCGTTGTCCCAATAATATAAAGTGTTAGTATCAAGAGCCAAATAGAGCACATTAGACTCTCCTGACTGCGGAAATGCGCTCTTGCTTGCGGCTTGCACGAGACCTTGCCCCTAACAATCACACTTTAATTCACCAGCATCTATCTCTGTCCCGTCTGATAATGTACAAATTAGGTGTCCATTTTCATCAAATTTCATGTCGGCTAAAGAAACGCCATCTTTGCCGTCTAGTCCAGGTTCACCATCTTTTGGTAGTGGAACTACCATAGTAGCTTGACTACCATCATTGAAATTGAAGATAATCTAGTTACCAACAAAGTCTAAACCTTTGATACCACTAACGGCGCCAAGGGCAATTTTTTTTGCCAATATATATGCTATAGTCC
>JAIECF010000029.1 GCA_029068655.1 Muribaculaceae bacterium
TCCATACCCCGAGCCCATAGTAGAAGATGCTGTCTTTAACTTAGGTAGTGTTAAATTTTCAAGACTTCTGATTTGTAACATACCCGTAGTGTCTATAGTTGTTAAATTCGGCAGATTAAGTTCTTCAACTGCATCTACATACAACGCTCTGGACAAAGTCGTCAGATTCGGCATATCTACTACAGTAGCCTTATTCATAGTCGCAAATACCGAAATAGTTTTGAGATAAGGACAGTGAATAATTTTTGAGCTAATGGTGCATCTTTCGTCAATATTTTCAAAAGGTAATGTTATTTCAGTAACATTAGAAGGGATCCCTATATTTGATGATACATTGACAAAGTACACAAATTCATTAAATGTTGTTTTACTGGTAATATAATCGGAGAAGGTGTCACTAATACTCGTTACCATTGATGCTTCCGCGGAGGTCATATATCTGCTGTTAGCCGTATATCCTGCTCTATAACATGCATTCATCATGACATAATTACTAGAACTAGTCATTATTATCTCTCCGGGGACAGTGATTATGTCTAACGTCTTGCTACATAAAAGTTTATTATCACTACCTCTATGTAACTCAGCTTTGAGAATAAAAGACGAATCTTCGATTGCGCTTGAGATAATATTAGCTTCGGACTCATTTGTAGTTCCGAGTTCTACATAATTATTTGTTACTGCATCGCCGGATAAACTCCAAGTGACAATGAATTGTGCATCTTCATCATGCTCACCCAATGAAAGCTGATATTGAAATACTCCCTTCTTGGTTATTTCAGTGACTCCGGTAATAGTAGCACTTGACGGGTAAATTACTTTTTGGAGTGTTACTGATTTTCTCTTTGTCCTTAAAACTCCACTTTCTTCAAGAAATTTGCCAAGAATAGTTATAGTATAATTACCATCAATATCGCCTACAGTAAGATATCCTTCTTTCAATGTTATTTTAGCTTTCTCAGAGTCCCACATTGAGGAAGGATATTCTATTTCAATCGAACTCGTCCCTTCTCCGACTGTCGAGATAACTTCGAATTGTGCCGAAGATAAAGCTCTTACATTATCGGGACCTACAAGGAATAATGCTGAAGTGGCCGGAACTTTTATGTAGAGTTCTGAATACCTAGAGAAGCAATTTCTACCAAATATCTGCTGAAGTTCTGTAAGTTGTTCCTCTGTTACCTCAGTCACTGATATTGTACCCTTAAGAGAAAGAACTCGAAGATTACCAAGATTTATAAGCCAGTCAGGATCTACTCCCTCCCATTCGACTCCATTGATTATCAAAGAGCACATCGAATTCTCGGCATTCTTATAGTCCATCCAGTTCTCGACAAACTCGAGAGAATCAAAGCTCGGACAATTAGTTATCTCGATGGTAGTCAGGTTGCAGCCATTATTTTGAATCTGAAGACCCGAATGTTCTAAAGAGAATAATCCGTCGAGGGTCAATGCTTGTAGGCTTGCCGGCAATTTAAGTGATGTGACAGGTGCTCCGGAGGGTAAGATGACTGAAGTTAATCCAGAATCATTTGCGATAAGAGACTCTAGTTGTGTATTATTCGTAAGATCTAAAGACTTTAATCCCTTGAGCCGAGTAACATTAAGATTCTTAAGACTATAAGCTTGGTTAATTCCGGAGAGTTCAGTTAGTGCAGTATTATCTTCATTATCACTTCCGATGATAAGTGACTTCAGATTTGTCCCCAGTCTCTCAGAATATACATGAGATATCGAAATCTGGGCGAGGTAAGGAGCAAAATTGCTAATATCTATTTCCTCTAGGTAGGGACCTGCATATAATCGGAGGGGATCACCTACATTCAAAACTGACGTAGTTGTAAATACATGAGTATCTCCTTTCTCCAAGTTCACCCCATATTGGATAGGGACATTATTCACTCCATATCCATAGTAAGTAGAAACACCTGCCTTGATAGAGAAATCCAAACCAACCGGAGCTCCAGCTAATTTAACTTCGAAGGTATTTGCTTTGTACTCACCGGAAATAAATTTAGCATCAATCAATGAGAATCGCTCTGAGAACCACCACCTGCGATGAGACTGACGAGAACCCTGAAGCATGAATAAATTGTTAATACCTTTCTCATTGAATGGTCCGATATATTTATACTGTGCATCCTGGTTATATATTCTCTCACACCACTTATCAGATTGCTCGGTATCAAAGATCCTGATTAGATTCTCGTAGGTAAGGCCGGCTGCATATAAAGCTGAATCAACCTCAGAAACAATCTGCATAAACTCGGTATCTGCTTCAAGAAGATTCCATAATCTTGAATCGTGACCAGCATAAGCATACACAACCGTACTAAATGAGGTATCTCGAGTTTGTCTGTCTATAGTCGGAAGATATACCAAAGGGCCATCATTTCTAAGACCGCCGACAGTATCATTATCATAGTTTATATAGAACCAGTGAACTCCATCCTCGGTAGTAAACATTGAATTCTTGACTACCTGATCGACAGCCCCAAATCTGATGAGGTAGATGTAGTAAGCAGCCATCTTATAGACGTCTAGATGATCCCACTTCTGAGCTATAAAGTCGGTTTCAGAAACAGTTGTCATCCAGGTAGCAAAGGACTTTAAATCTTTAGTATCAGAACTTCCGTCGGGGTATCTGGCCTCGAAGGCATCACTCCATTCTGAATTCCAGTTAGTCGTATCCTCAAATAATGCCAGATGATTACCATTACTCAGGACTTCCCAACACTGTACTTTCCTATTATCGAACCCAGGGATATCTCTAAATCCAAAGACTGATTCCGTCGACTTATCGTTATTAAAATTATACTTGCCTATGAAAACCAAAGGATCATTCTCGGTAAGTCGATAGAACAGGACAACCGGAAATCCGTCTATGGCAGTTCTTACGTCATAGGGATAACCATTGTCGATGGCGATTTGCTGTGCTTTAGTTCTAAGTTTATACTCACCGTTTATCTGAGCATTCTTAAGGACATCATTCCAGAGACGAGCTACACCGGTATTATGAGTTCCGGAGGATTCTGCAACGTCTGCTTTAAAACACCAACAATTAACGGGCTGAGAACCTTTCTTGAAGGCATAAAGTTTATCCCCGACTACCTTTCCGTCGGCATCATAGAGTATAGTCGAATCTTTCTTCTGGGTATATAATCTGAAGTTCTTCTTTGGATATGACATAGAAGACGTACCCTGAGGAGTCATTACCCCATCCTCTATCTTGAATGACCTTGTCGGATCCTGAAGATTTATATACTCTACGTCAACCTCTATCTGAAGTTTCTTGTCAGTCGTTGCTTCGAGAGCTGGGATATTACCGGTAATGATCATGACCGGAAGCTGACCCGACAGGATATCGGTCGAGAACTCGGTAGATCCCTCTTCATAGATATTATTTCTGTTGTAAACCTTGAGGAATTTCTCGGAGGATTCACGGTAGAGAATATAATTATTAAGAATCTGGTTAGCTGTCAGAGCACTATCATAGAACCTTATATGTCTTAAGGCTATCTCTACGTCAGAACTAGATGCTATAGTCACCATCTTGGAGGTCATAAAATTATCATTCACAGCATAATTAGCCGCCCCCGACAAAATACCATTGACATACATGAAGACAAGTCCTTTATCTGTGACACCAGACCTTCGGTTTATAACAAAAGACAGTCTGATATTCTCGTCAGGCTTATATCTGGTCGAGACCTTAGAACCACCAGAAGATACCAAGGATGCTTCTGATGCTGTTATTAATAATCCAACCCCAATCTCATTTCTCAGGTCACAAATGACTGCATCGATATCATAGACATTCCTAGTCGAGAATTCAAATTCAAGAGTCTTTCCGGTGTTTAGAACATCCTCTGCCAAAGGCGCACAGTTAACCGAGATTGAAGCTCCGTCCGAAATAATAAGTTCTCCATTACACCAACCTGAATTATCTAACCACTTAAACCAATTGAATGTCGTTGAATATTTCCCAAACTTCCAGACATTCCTATCGATCGCTGAGTTACTCTTTCCGGTTGCAGATAAGGCCAATGATAATCCTTGCGTTATCTCTTCTACCGAGGCTGACGATCTATCGATGAAAACTGGGATCTCTCTACTCTTTAGATCAACTTTAAATTTTAAGGTCTGTTCGCCATAAGACATCACCACCAGGTCATATACAACCTCCACGTCATTCTTCATCGTCAGGGTGGTGACCAATGAATCATCTAAGTAAACTTCGAGAGGTGTTGATACCGAGTAAGACGGATTAAAAAGTCCTATCCTCAAGGAGTAGGGAAGATACTGAGATATACCGTGTAAAGATATTGAATCCTCAGGACCTAACACTTGTGCTCCTAACGGAAGATCAGTCGCAATGGCCAAGATAGGATCATTGTTATCTCTGTTGTAAACTATAAACTCTCGGTATAGGATATTCGAGTAATATTTCTCCCCGTTAATTATAGTGTAAGCTCTGAATTGTAAGTGATGAGTTCCCTGCGAGAATCCGGAGATAGATATATATTTTACCCTGGAAGTTGCATTCTCAGTGACTTCATCTTCGTTTTTGACAAAATCTAAGAGAACACCATCGAGATACCATTCCACCACCTTAGTACCATATCCAGAGATCGTATAGGGAACCTCTATCTGGGAGGTTTGTGACAGATCATGTACTTTGGAAACATTGAATTCGTCAGTAATAGATAAGTCCACTACCTGATATGTAATGCCGAGGGTGGTTGATGCTAATGTAGTCTGTCCGGTGATACTGAGAGTAATACTATTTGTACCTGTCTCTATATAGTCATCTACATTAAATTTCACACTAGAACCTGCCCGATATTTCTGAGTCACAACTTTTCTGATTGATCCCCTCACGAAAGTATAAGTACAGGTAATATCTTCCCTAACACTTTGACCCGATAAATTCTTAGTGTCGAAGGTGAACTCGATATAATTTCCGGTTGTTCCTTTAAGGACGGGAACAAATTGGTCAGTGGTCAGATAGATTTCGACTGAATAATTTATCGGAGCATCAAACGTTCCTAAAACGAGACCTTCATTGTCCTGGGGATTTTCGATGTATGCATCTCTACTCTCAGTGTCCGAGAAAACTAGGTATCGATTCTTGGTTGTGTCGTACCAGAAACAGCCTGCCTTACTATTCAGTTGATCTTTAATGAATTTCTGTACTTTTTCCCCAGACACAGGTAAATTACCGGTGGATTCATCTCCACCCCAGTCTGTATTTTTGTCTATATCTTTATCCCAAACTTTTGCCATATTATTAATTAATTTTTCCAGGGATCATTATTTACCCACGGATTGTTATTAATCCAAAATCCACTTCCAAAACAACAACTTCGGATGGATTCCCAAATTCAACTCCTGAGACTAAGAAGATTTGCCAGAAAACTCGGAGTATTAACT
>JAIECF010000003.1 GCA_029068655.1 Muribaculaceae bacterium
ATACCTGACAAACTCTATCAACTGGATTTAAGAAAAATATATAATTAACTGATTTTCCATTATGAATAATATTATAAATGTCAGAATTAAACTCATCACAGGACTGATGCTTATGTCCTGCACATTTTGTTATGGAGAAAATTATTTCAAGACCTTGCTTGGTAAGACAGATAAGGAAACAAAGGCCAAGGTAGATGCGGTATGGAACCATTTCTTTACTCCCGGTAATTTGGATGTCTATGAGAATGAAGATCAAAACAGTGTATATTACCTTGACGCAGACAAAGGTTTTATTCTTGATACAGGCAACAATGATGTCAGGACGGAAGGTATGTCGTACGGCATGATGATAAGCGTACAACTGGACCATCCTGACGTATTTGACCGTCTATGGCGTTGGAGTAAAGAGCATATGGCATATGATACGGATTCTCCCTGGGACGGTTATTTTTGCTGGCAATGCACACCCGATGGAATAAAAATAGGGGGAAGCAACGCTTCAGACGGAGAACTTTATTATGTGACATCCCTTCTGCTTGCCGGAGAGAAATGGAATAAACCGGATTATACTGCAGAAGCCAACAAGATACTTGAGAAGATTATGTCTAAAGATGGGTTAACTACGGGGGTGTATAATCTTTTCGATGATGACACTAAACTAATCACATTTGTACCTGATAATGTGGGGCATACATTCACTGATCCATCTTATATGCTGCCTGCGTTTCTTGATATGTGGGCAGAGAAAGCATCTTCCAACAATGATTTCTGGCGTGAGGCTGCCGATGCCGCACGAAATCACCTCGTGTGTAGTGCTCATATCGATACGGGGCTCCACCCTGACTACAGCAACTATGACGCGACACCCTATGCGTGGCCTCTTGCAGGATATGACACCTCGATTTACATGTACGACGCCATTCGCTGCGCTATGAATATCGGCATGGATTCATATCTTAACGGTAAAGACATAGAACGTCAGAGGGTGGTTATGTGCCGTATGCTTGATTTCTTCAAGCGGGATGGATTCACTCATGCACACTTCAGCCTTGACGGCAATGAAGTTTTCGACAATTATACATGCGGTATGACCGGATCCAACGCTGTCGGCGCTATAGCTTTAGTCTCCTCTGATGATCCGGAAAAACGTACTTTGGCTAAAGAATTTATTGAGCATCTATGGAATACTGAGCCACCGAAAGGAAAATACCGTTACTATGAGGGAATGGTCTATTTCCTATCACTCCTTCATGTTTCTGGTAACTTCTCCCTGAGACAATAGACATTTTTGCTTCTGATAAAACGTGCGGAATTCAAGACTGTAGGTTTTGAAATTCCTAAATATAAAACCGAGGCGATGAAGATGCTGTCGTATTGATGTTTTATGCAGGCGGAGGCGACACTCTCCTATCAATTCCAGCTGAATAATCCGACTTCGACAAAATATGTTAGAATTAATTTCCAGAAATGCTGAACGGATTTAGTTGGAATACGTAACGTATAGAAAAGCAATTTAATATGGACTTTAACGAACTCAAGACACTAATTTCTTCCGATGAGTCGCGGACTTTGGAGCTGAAAAAAAGTACCGGCGAACTGAAAGACGGTATGCATGCCGCATGCGCTTTCCTGAATACCGAAGGAGGTTGGCTGATATTCGGTATAGCCCCTAAGTCTCTTAAAATTATTGGCCAAGAAGTGACAGGATCGGGAGCCAGACGTATAATGGAAGTCTGTCAGGAGCAGGGAGTCGAAGAGCCTACATGGCGACAAGAGGGCGGTTTTATATATGTCACATTCAAAAGGCCTCAGTATGGAATTGTTCAGGAACCGAATAAGGTAGAACACGTATTACCAATACATTCTGTATCCTCTACTAATAAAGAAAATGGAAACAGTAATGGAAACAGTAATGGAAACAGTAATGGAAACAGTAATGCTAAAAATAATATAAATATCCAGGATTTTAATGAATTAAGAGAACGAATCGCGTCCGGAAGAAAAATATCATATAACGAATTAAGCAATATCATTATAGCACTTAGTGATGATTGGATTGAGGCTCAAACAATTGCTAATTATTTAGGTTACAGCAGTTCACATATAAAGGGCAAAATCTTACCAAGAATGATAGCAGATGGATTTTTAGAAGCTTTCGACAAGGAAACACCTCACAGTCCAAATCAAAAATACAGAGCTTTCCGGAAAGCGACATAGCAAGCAACCCCTAAGTATACCCCAACTACCCCTTAAGTACTCCCCAAGTACTCCCTAAGAAAGTAAAATAAAAGAATGAATATGAAAATAATAGTTTTAGATGGATATGGGATGAATCCCGGCGACCTCTCATGGGATAGATTGAAAGCTCTTGGCGAGGTAACTGTATATGACCGCACCGCCCCTGAGGAAACAATTGAACACAGTGCCGGTGCTGAAATTCTTCTCACCAACAAGACAATCATAGACCGAAATATCATTGAGAAACTTCCTGATCTCAGATATATCGGAGTGTTAGCTACAGGCTACAACGTGGTAGACACTGCGGCTGCCCGAGAAAAAGGGATAGTCGTGACTAACATCCCAGCCTATAGCACAGACTCCGTTGCGCAGATGGTATTTTCACTTTTGCTTGCCATTACCAACAATGTTGAGCATTACACAGCCGACAATCGCGCCGGCCGCTGGAGCAGGAATGCAGACTTCTGCTATTGGGATTCTCCACTTATAGAACTTGCCGGAAAGACCTTCGGCATCGTCGGCTTCGGAAACATCGGTAGCAAGGTTGCCGGTATCGCTCTCGCATTCGGAATGAAGGTCTTGGCCTTGTCGTCAAAACCGGCAGATGTACTCCCTGGCGGGGTTAGAAAGGCTGACGATCTTGATCAGCTGCTGCATGAAAGCGATGTACTGTCGCTACATTGTCCACTCACAGATTCCACAAAGCACCTCATCAATGCCTCTACATTGGCAAAGATGAAACCCTCTGCAATATTGATAAATACAGGTCGCGGACCACTCGTCGATGAAACTGCACTTGCCGCAGCACTCAACAGCGGTGTTCTTCGTGGAGCCGGTGTGGATGTCCTTTCATGCGAACCCCCAACAATTGACAATCCACTGCTCTATGCCCGCAATTGCTCCACCACTCCACACCTCGGTTGGGCCACCATGGAGGCTCGCCAACGTCTGATGGACATAGCCGTAGCAAACGTCGCAAACTTCATTGAAGGCTATCCTACAAACGTAGTGAATTAATCCGGAACAGTAACGACAATCTTGCCTATCTGACCACGTCGCTCTGCGAGCAGATGGGCATCAGAAATTCTATTCAAAGGGAAGCATTCGGCTATTACTGGCCGGATTCTTCCTTTTTCTATCAGCGACATCATTCCGTCGACCTGCTCCTGAGAAGGACGGTTGCTGTAAAACCCCGCCAGATATACCCCTGCCGGAATCTCCTTGATCGGGTCAAAGTTCTTAAGTCCGTAGACTCCTCCGAGAAGTCCGGTATGGCACACTATTCCATGATATGCAGTCAGGCGCAAAGATTCCCGGAGTGTTGATGCCCCGATCAGTTCAAGTACTTTGGTAGCTCCACCAGGATAACGTGCAAGAAACCGTCGGCAGAAATCATCACCCTCCAATATCACGTCATCGGCACCATACTGAAGCAGGAACTCACCTTTTCGCTCACTCCGCGTGGTGGCTACCACCTTTGCACCGATAGATTTTGCAAGCTGAATGGCAGCAATTCCTACGGTTGATGATCCTCCACGAATCAAAAGAGTATCCTCGGAAGACAATTGCAGCGACATCACTAATGATCCGTATGCCGTATAGAAGGTCTCCGGAATTGCGGCGAGTTCCGTCCATTCCAATCCACTCACAACGGAAAAAATGTGACTCGCCGGTAATAACGCATACTCCGCATAGCTGCCGTTGAAGCTTCGACCCATCCCTCCCATGAGCGCTACCACTCGTTGACCTACTTTAAATCCACTGTCAGAAGGATCAACGACTTCTCCAACACATTCGATCCCCGGAACAATAGGTTTGTTGATATATGCCTGTGCCACTTCAAACTGACGAAGAAGCACCTCCGAATGATTGATTCCAAATGCCTTTACCTTAATCAAGACCCATCCAGGTTTCACTTGCGGCATGGGAATGTCTGTAAGATTCATTTCTTCAGCCTTACAAGGCTCTGTAAGTACTATAGCTTTCATACTTCTTTCCAACATTGAGGATCCGGTGAATAAAAAGAACGGTGATAACCATACGCCACAGCAGGGCAACCTCGGCAAAATCTCAAAAGCTCACACTTTGAGCATTTCTCAAACTTATCATACTGCCTGTAATAGTCCATCTCACTGCCTTCCCATAACTCATGAATTGGCTTCTTAAACAGATTTCCGACTACGCTTTCAAACCTCCGGCATGCCATAACGTTTCCGTTAGGCTGTATGGTGAAATGGCAGTCTCCACAATGGCAACCATCATAAATAGCATCCGGCTCGCTGTCTTCCGGAATCTTAAACAGCCCTTTCTCATATAAGAACAATGTCCACAGATGGTCCTTTAAGTTAAAGAT
>JAIECF010000030.1 GCA_029068655.1 Muribaculaceae bacterium
CTGATTTTTTCCATAATTCAATTTTAAACTAACCTAACATCATGAAACGATTTTCTTACTTTCTGAAATCAAAACAACAGAAAAGTGAGGAATGTTCAGGGTGTTACATAAGTTTAATAATTGAAACATTTTTGATTTATTCTGCGTTGTTGTCTTCTTTCTTTTCTGCGGGCTTACGGCCTGGCTTACGACCCGGTTTCTTCTTTTCTCCTGTTTCCTTCTTGGCGGCTTTTTTCGCAGGAGCTTTTTTCTCCTTTGCAGGAGCCTCTTCCACAACAGCTACGGCTTCCACACGTGCGTAGTTACTGTCTTCAGCTTCGAGAATGTTCTTGCGGAGTGTCTTGTTTTCTTTTTTAAGCTGCTCGATTTCCGACGACTGGTTGCGGATGGTCAGAAGGAGTGAATTCAGTTCTTCATTATCGACGTTCTCGGGGAACTGCTCTTCTACGCGCACGAGAAAATCGGCAAGGACATTCATGTAGTTGGTAAATGCCGAGAAAGGACTGTCGTAGGGACTGAATGCAGCATCAGCCTGATTGTTGGTGGCCATATAGAAGAAGTGGTCGCTGCCCTGCAGGTATTCCCAGTCCTGCTGAATCTTACGGTCTTCCACCATCGATACGCGCTCTGCGATGCCGTAAAGTTTATTAAGAGCCTCGCGTTGCAGGTCGTTACCCTTCCATGCTGAAACGTCGATACGGGTACCGTCTACATATGAGATGGCGTATGGAACGGTTACGCTGTCTACTGCCTTCAGTTTCCCTACTACTTCTGAGGGAGATGTGAATCGCACGCCCATTTCCTTACCGAAGCGGGGGAGAGCCTTAAGGAAGTCGAAGATGCCTGAGCTTGCAGGGATGAAACCACCGAAAGTGTCCATGCTCAGTGCGATGTTGACGATCTGCTCTTGCTCTGGAAGTTCAGCGATCCAGTTTACATATTTGTCTGCAGTTAAAGGATATTCAGCCCAGTCTGTATTGTTGAAGTTGTGAGAGATGTCAGCCGCGAGCTTGTCGTTGGTAAAGAGAAGCTTGAGCTTAGGTGCTGTCGCGGATGAGTAAACATAGTCTGGGCTCTTCCATCCGAGGATGTGCTTCGCACCGGGCACCACAGCAGCCTTGAATCCCATGGCCTGAATAAGAGAGGCAACCTCGTCGTCGAAGATGAGCTCGGTATTGGCGAATACTTTTGGAGTCTGACCGAAAACGTTCTTTATGACTTTCTGCTCCACTTTCACCTGGCGCATGAATTCTTCAGGATCTTCGATAGAGGCAAGGGAGTGAGCGAAAGTCCCAGCAAGGAACTCTACGCAACCCTTGTCGGAGAGTTTTCTGAGCAGTTCGATTACTTCCGGTTCAGACTGCTGAAGCTGCTCTACCGCAGTGCCGGAGATCGATACGGCGCACTTGAAGTCCTGTCCGTATTCGTCAGCCATTTCGAGAAGAGTCTTGCACATCGGAATGTAGCTCCTCTCGGCAAGATTGCTGATGATGTCTTCGTTAGCGAAGTCATCGTAATAATAGTGGTCGTTACCTATGTCGAAGAAGCGGTATCTCTTCAGACGGTAGGGCTGATGTATGTTGAGATAAAAACAAACGTTTTTCATAACTTATTATCTTGTGAAGAGTGAATATTTTTAATGATTTCGTGATGCGATGACATCCTTGTAGATGTCGATGACTTTCTTGCCTACCTTCTCCCATGTGATGCCATGGATCTCTTCGATACCTTTGTCGCGGAGGGTCTTGTACATCGCCGGATAGTTAAGTATGCTGTGTATGGCGTCGGCCATCGCGTCGATATCCCAGTAGTCGGTCTTGATCACGTTTGTGAGGATTTCGGCGCATCCAGACTGTTTCGATATGATGCTCGGCACTCCCATTTCCATTGCCTCGAGCGGCGATATTCCGAAGGGTTCGGATACAGACGGCATGATGTAGACGTCGGAATCGCGAAGCATCTCATACACTTCCTTGCCACGAAGGAATCCTGTAAAGTGGAAACGATCGGCAATGCCCCGTTTGGCCACAAGTTTTATCATCGCGTCCATCATGTCGCCGCTTCCAGCCATCACGAATCGTACGTTCTTGTCTTTCTGAAGCACTTTCACAGCAGCTTCTACGAAATATTCCGGACCTTTCTGCATCGTGATTCGTCCGAGGAAAGTCACGACCTTCTCACCTTCGGTGCGACGCTTGATGTCGAGGTATTCCTTGTCGAGCGGAATCACGGCGTTGTGTACGGTAGAAACTTTGGCCGGGTTGATACCGTATTTGTGGATTACGGTCTGGCGGGTAAGTTCCGATACGCACATGATATGGTCGGCATTTTCCATACCGTCTTTTTCGATAGCGAATACGGTTGGATTGACATTGCCGCGGGAGCGGTCGTAGTCTGTGGCATGCACGTGGATCACGAGTGGCTTTCCCGTTACGTTTTTAGCGTGTATTCCGGCCGGATATGTAAGCCAGTCGTGGGCATGGATGATGTCGCATTCAATCGTGCGCGCTATCACTCCGGCTACAATCGAATAGTTGTTGATCTCCTCAATCAGGTTGTCAGGATATTTGCCTGAAAATTCTATGCAGCCCAGGTCGTTGAGCTTCATGTAGTTGAAGTCGGCGTAGATATGGTCGCGCAAGTCATAGTAGAGTTGCGGGTCCATCACTTTTCCGATACGGCTTTCCACATAGTCCCAGCTGACATCGCGCCATGCCACCGGAGTGCAGTTGGCGCCTATGATGCGGGCGAAGCCTTTCTCTTCGTCGCCCCACGGTTTTGGAATCACGAAAGTGATATCCATGTCTCCGTTGGCGTGCATGCCCTTGGTGAGTCCATATGATGCAGTACCCAGACCGCCGAGGATATGCGGTGGGAATTCCCACCCGAACATTAATGCCTTCATATCTGGTTAATTATCGTAGTTCTGTAATTTGTTGAGTTCTTTCACATTCTTGATAGTGCGCAGGATCTCTCCCACGTTTTTGGCGGTAGATACTGCTCCACGTCCGGCAAACGGAGGATTGCCGTCATACATCTCGCTGAGCGATCCGATGCAGTTTTCCGACATGTCGTCTTCGTATCCGATAAGCTTACGTTCGATGAATCCGAGACCGCTTACACCAAACACCTTGATATAGGCGTCTGCGTAAAATCCGAATAGCCACGGGCGAACGGGACCCTGATGCACTGCATATTCACGCTCTACCGGTCCTCCCACATAGTTCGGACGGTAAGCGTAGCTCTTCGGGCTCAGTGAGCGAAGACCCTTCGGGGTCAGAAGTTCCCTGGTGGCGAGATCAAGCACCTTGCGGCGCTGACGACGGTCGAGAGGACTGTATTCAAGACCTATGGCAATCACCATATTGGGACGCACCTCAAGGTCGGCATAGGTTCCGTTGACGTAGTCGTAGAGATATCCGTAGTCGTTGAGGAAAGTCTCGATAAAGCTTGTCTTCACCTTCTCAGCAAGGGCTGAGAGCTCGTCGATGTATTCTTTCTTCTCAGGATCTCCTTCGTAGAGTGAGATTAGGAACCGGAGGGCGTTATACCATAGAGCGTTGAACTCAACTATGTATCCGCTGCGCGGGATAATGGGACGTCCGTTGATGGATGCGGAGAGCCATGTGACGGGTGTGTCCGTACCGTTGCTTGTCAGAAGCCCGTTGGGGTTGAGGTGAAGGTTTTTGATCCGTTCATTGCGGATATCCTCTACGAGACGTCTTACGTCTTCTCCGTAAAGCTCACGGCAGGCACGGGTGTCGGTAGCGCGTCTGTATTGCTGGATGGCCCATATAGCCCAGAGCGGGATGTCGGGAAGATCTATCTCATGGATAGTGCGGTCTTTCTCTCCGGTCTCAACATATTTGTGGAGAGCCTTCAGGAAAGTGGACATTATCTGCATATAATCGTCCTTATGGTCGATGGCAAGAGTGCAGCCCGGAAGGGCCATGAGTTCGTCGCGGGCACGCACATTATACCATGGAAAACCTGCCATTATGTACATTCCGCTCTTGTTCTTAAGATAGAACTGTTTTGCGGAGTTCTTGAGGCAGTTGTAAAAGCTTGTGCGTGGAGTCCTGCTCTTTATTTCGTTTTCATATAGATTCTCGAGATCTTCCGGATTGACCTCAGATGTTCCGGCGCTGAAGATAATGCTTTCACCTTTCTTGATGGGAAGCTCGAAATATCCTGGCACCCAGAGGTCTTCCTTATAGGGGATGCCACGGTCACGGTCCTTGTAATATTCGATGCCCTTGTACCAATGGCCGTCGTTGACCCACTTCACAGGTTTGTTGAACTGCATCACAAGATCTGGATATCCCGTATATAGGCATGTCGAGATTCCGTCGGGAACTTCCTTAATTTCCTTATTGATAGCGGTATTTTCCACTACGAGATCATTGGCGTTGCGGAAAGCGAGCATCGGGCGGAACTGCAGCTTGGTGTCGGAATGCGCATCGACAAGAGTATACTTTATCAGAATGCGGTTTTCATTGCTGATGAATGTTTTCTGTTTTGTCAGTATCACTCCTCCCACTCTATATGTCATGGTCGGCACTGTCTCGCAGTCAAACATTCTGATATACTTATGTCCGTTTGGTGAGAATACTTCAGGTCCATACTGATGCAGACCTAAATTGAATGGAGCTCCATGCTGGATCACTGTCTCGTCAAGGCTTGAGAGAAGCACGTGAGCCTTATCGTCCATCTCGGGGATTGGAATCACAAGAAGGCCATGTTGCTTGCGGGTGTTGCAGCCGACGATGGTAGTGCAGTGATAAGCTCCTGATTTGTTGGTGCGGAGCATTTCTTTCGGAAGGCTCTGCTCCAGGTTTATCATTAGGTTTTTGTCAAATTTCAGGTAACTCATATCTATAGTTAATCAATTATTTCATTAGTCGCAAATTTAATTAATATTTGTTGATTGGCAAAATATTGTCGTATAAAAAATAGCAAAAGTGTTGCAAAACATAAAAAAAGGCCGTTATCCCTCTTGATTCTGTGAACTTACGTCAATATCCACGAATATGTCGAGGTCGCGTATGAGTTTGTCGCCGGCAGCCTCATACATGCGTTCGGAGATTTCGCTAAGTTCTTCAAGAGCCTGTCGGTAGGTGGTGTTGAACTCAGGAATGAAGTCTTTCATTCCTGCCGATTCCACGCGAGCCACCACATCCTTCACCATTATCCGGTCTGTGTCGGTGGTGGGGATGAGCCCGGGATCATCCTTGCCGTCACGGCTTTCGTTCATCTGTATCAGGCCGGCGAGCTGGAGTCGGTTGGCTATATTGCTGACCAAGCGTATGGGGAGTCCATAGGTCATCGACAGCGTGTTTCGGGTAGGTGCCGGCAGTCCGAGATGGAACCTGCGGTAAACCACTGCTGTCACTACCAGAAGAACTTTTCTGAAATAACTCTCGGCTACAGTAGTCAGGTTGCCGAAGAAGTTGTAGGAGAAAACGTTCTGTAGAGAATAAGTCAGTCCGCATCCCGACAGCAGAAGCAGCCAGCTGAGCTGAAGCCATATCAGCATCAGAGGCAGGAAGGCAAAAGAGCCGTAGATTGCATTGTATTTCGATACGTATATCTGGCCGTTGAGAAACAGAAGCTGAAGCACCTCAAACGCAACTGAACAAAACGCTCCTGAAATGGCGGCGAACTTGAATTCAACCTTTGTGTTGGGTATCAGCCAGAAGCAGAGTGTGAAGGCTCCCCATGTAAGCACAACAGGCAGAAATTCCATGAAGGCGTTGACCATTGGAGTAAGGAATGCAAAGGGTACCGCTGCCAGAACCGTCGACGACATGAAGATAGATATGCCTGAACTCAGGATCATAAGGATGGGTATCAGAAGAAATATAGCAATGTAGTCTTTTATTTTCTGAATTGTATTGCGGCCGGTCTTAATGTCCCATATGTTGTTGAATGCGTCTTCGATATTGCTGAGAAGGGAGATGAGTGTCCAGAGAAGCACGATAAGTCCTACACCTACGAGTATTCCTGAAGAAGCTTCCGCGAGGTAGGAATCCACGAATCCGAGTGCGGCTCCAAGAGCCTTGCTCTGCGATGGAAAATAGGTGTAGAGTTCCTTTTCCACCATTTCCTGAAATCCAAATCCTTTACTGATGGCCAGAAGCATGGCCAGGGCCGGAACCATTGCGAATATGGTCTGATATGTGATCGCCATCGACTTTATCTGAAGGTCGCGGTTGAGGAATGCCTGAACCGTTAGGTTGATGGTCTTGATGAGACGCACCTTAAAGGTTTTACGTGAATCATACCAGACTCCTGACACGCAGTAATTGTAGATGTTTTCACCCTTTTCTATCATTCTGTCAAACCATCCCGGGCGCTTTTTGTCCGTCGCGGCTTTATCCTTTTGAGTATTGTCTTCAGCCATGTAGAGTCATTATGTTTTGTCTTAATTGTCTAAAAAAAGAAGGGGCGGACGCATTGCCGCCCCAGTGTAAGAATGCAGAAGGGATATAAGCCGGGTTATGTAGCGAAATTCCTGTGAGGAAGTTCGCCGTCTGTCATTTATCTTGACCGTCTGTCGCCAGACGGCTCCGGCGCTTTCGCGCCGAGCAGCCTACCCCCCGGCAATGGACGAGCAGCCCTTAGCTGCCGGTGTATTTGGCCTTGCAACCCATAGGATGTGCGGCATGTCGTGTCGCCACGGCATCCGGTGGGCTCTTACCCCACCTTTTCACCCTTACCGGAGATTCAATAGAGACTCCGGCGGTAGTTTTCTGTCACATTCACCCCGACGTCGCCGCCGACTTGACGTTACCAAGTATGGAGCTCTGTGTTGCCCGGACTTTCCTCTTCATGCTCCCGGCATGAAGCGACAGACCTCTCTTCTGCAATTTTAATACATCAGCGAAAGCTGAATGGTTCGTTTATTCCTTCTTTTTATGCTTATCCACATAGGAAGCGATAAGCCCGACCATCTCTTCGGGATCCAGAAGTGAAGCATCAATCGTAAGATGATAGTTGTCTGCTGTACCCCAGTTTCTACCGGTGAAATAGTTGTAATAACCCTCTCTGTCGCTGTCAGCCTTTTTTATCTTGACCAGAGCTTCCTGCAGGTCTTTTGCCTCTCCACGTTCCACAAGGTTTTTCGCTCTCCATTCCCGTGGGGCATGGATGAAGACGCTTACGAGTCCCGGATGCTCTCTCATTATGTAGTCGGCTGTGCGTCCTACTATCACACAGCTTCCATCTTGACATATCTGACGTATCACATTAGTCTGTGCCTCATACAGCGATTCTCTGCTAAGCGGAGATGTGGAATACATGTCCATTACCCCGTATTTGCCGAGGAGCATGCTTCGGAACGGCGAGGGCTTTTTCTCGTCGGCACGGTGCAGGATGTCCGGATCGTAGCCGTAACTCGCCGCGACCTTGTTGATGATTTCCTTGTCGTAATATGGAATGCCGAGCAAGGCGGCAAGCGCGCGGCCGGTTTTACGCCCCGTGCCTCCATATTGACGTCCGATCACGATTATTTTATGGTCTGGGTTGTTCACTTTTCTTCGATTTTAAAGAGAAAAATCTATAAAAGTAAAACATAATTCACGCGAATTTGGATAAGAAATTCATTTTTTTTTGTTGAAAAACCATTTATTTCGAATATTTTGTGTAAATTTGCGCTTTGATATTCCCAATGCCACGCATTCCCAGTGATGCGTATCGGGATAAATCAGAATAGATATGAGTGAAAATTTGAAAAATCTAACCGGGGATCAGGATGGGATGGCGACTTACGATTATATAGTCAACAACGTGGATTCTTGTATAGATTCTATGCCGGAACTTGTGGATAATCTTCGGCGCGCCGATATATCTGGTCAGTTCCTGGCTTCCACTGCAAGGTTTCTCTGTGCGGTAGACCGTGAGAAGTTTGCCGGATGGATACAGCCGCTTGTAGAGGGGGCAATAGAAAAAGACCGCGAGCGTCGCTACATTGGATCGCTTCTTCAGGCAATATGGGGAGCTGACTATAAGGAGCGGGCCGAGGAGCTGAAGGCATCAGATGATACTTTCAGGCGAATCTTTAAAAGGGTCTATCCCGGAGATGGAATTTAAACATACATAATGAAAAGAAAGACAATAATATCCGTAGCAGCGCTCGGTATCATGGCGGTAGCCGCTACAGCAGCTTTCGCTACAGCCGGTTCAAAACCGGGCGCCCAGGAAGCAAAAAACGTGGAAATGACGCAAGACACAAACCGCAACGATGTGCCGGCAGGTCCGACACTCGATATCACTACAACCGCTGGCAATATCAAGATTCGCCTTTATGACGATACTCCTCTTCACAGAGACAATTTCCTGAAGCTTGCAAAGGAGGGATATTATGATGGTGTGCTCTTTCACCGCGTCATCAATGATTTCATGGTGCAGACCGGTGATCCGGACTCTAAGGATGCACCGCAGGGTGCGATGCTTGGATCCGGTGGGCCAGGATATACTATACCTGCTGAAATCGTCTATCCGAAGCACTATCATAAATACGGAGCGCTAGCGGCAGCCCGTACCGGCGACGAGATGAACCCCGAGCGCAAGAGCTCCGGAAGCCAGTTCTATATAGTCACCGGTAAGAAATATATTCCTCAACAGCTGTCAAGAATGGAGGAGATGTCGGTGCAGAAACAGCTCCAGGCCTATTTCATGGATCTTCAGCGACAGCATATGGACACGATACGCCAGCTGCGTCTTGCAAAAGACAGCGTGGGTCTTGAAAACCTTCGCCAGGAACTGATAAAGGAGACGGAAGCAAATGTTAAACCGGTCACAATGACGGAAGAACAGGTGCGTGACTATACCACCATAGGTGGAACTCCACATCTCGACGGACAATATACAGTGTTTGGTGAAGTCCTCGAGGGAATGGATACAGTGGAGAAAATCCAGAATGCCGAAACCGACGGTCGCGATCGTCCGGTAGAGGACATCCGCATTATTTCAATTAAAGTAGAAGAATAAACATCAACATAACCTCATCATGCCATGACTGACGAAGTAAAGAATGTTTCAGAAGTGGAACTTCCTGAACCCACCGCAGGAGTCGAGTCCATCGTTGTGGAGACTCCAGAATCAGAAACTGAAGAGCGCAGACCGCGCTTTTCGGAAATGTCTAAAACCGAACTCATCGAGGCCCTCCGAGCTATAGTGGAGGAGGAGAGGGCCACGGAGCACCATGAGGCCCAGGCTATCAAGGGCGCTTATTTCGCCCTGCGCAACAAGGAGACGCTCTCCGAACTCGAGAAGCATATCGCCGAAGGCGGAAAGCCGGAAGAATTCGTTTCTTTGCCCGACGAAGGAGAGGCTGAGATCAGGGATCTCTTCGCCCGTTTCCGCGATATCCGCGCCGCGTGGCTTGAGGCTGACCTGCAGGCTCGCCAGAAAAATCTCGAGGAAAAGCAAGCGATTCTTGACCAGATCAAGGAAATTGCTGCAGATATCGACAATGTAAATGTTAATTTCCAGAAATTTCAAGATCTTCAGAAGCAGTTCAAGGATAAGGCTGAGTTGCCGGAGACTGCTGTGACCGGTCTCTGGAAGGAATTTCAGACCGCAGTTGAGCTTTTTTATGATCAGCTTAAGATGAATAAAGAACTCCGCGACCTTGACTTTAAGAAGAATCTCGAGGCTAAGCGCCAGCTCGTGGATCAGGCTAAAGGACTCGCCGACAATCCCGATGTAGTGGATGCCATCAACAAGCTGATGATCCTCCATAATGAATGGCGTGAGACAGGTCCTGTGGCGAAAGAATTCCGTGAGCCACTTTGGGAAGAGTTCCGCGAGGCTTCATCCGTTGTCAGGAAGCGTCATCAGGAATATTTCGAAGGTCGCAAGGCTAATGAGGCTGCTAATGAGGAAGCAAAAGTGAAACTTTGCGAGGAAGCTGAGGAGATAGTGGCTTCGCTTCCTGATTCATTCAACGCTTGGGATGAGGCTACAAAGAAAGTTATTGACCTTCAAGGCCGTTGGAAAGAGACAGGATTTGCTTCAAGGAAGAACAACGCTGCGCTTTACAATCGTTTCCGTAATGTGTGTGACATCTTCTTCAAGTCAAAAGCGGATTATTTCCATAGGGTAAAAGACGAATACAGCGATAATCTCCGCCGAAAGATAGAACTTTGCGAGAAAGCTGAGTCGCTTGCCACAGAAGAGAAGATAGGGGTTGCAGTAGAGACTGTTCAGAAGCTTCGTGACGAATGGAAGAAGATCGGAAGCGCAGGACGTCGCCATTCCGATGAGGTCTGGAACCGTTTTACGGCTGCATGCAACGCTGTGTTTGACCGTCGTAAGGCAGAGACTGGCGACCGCAGAAAAGAAGAAAATGCCAATCTTGAGGCAAAGCGTGAGGTTATATCACAGCTTAAGGCCCTTGATCTCGAACTGGAACGCCGTCAGCTCCTGCCTGCAGTTCGTGAGCTTCAGGAGAAATGGAATTCCATAGGCCATGTGCCTTTTAAGGTTAAAGATCAGCTCCGTACGGAATATCGCGAGATTTGCGATGCTATCTACAACTCTTTCGATGCGAAGGAGAGCCGCAACAATATGCGTCGCTTTGAGCAGAAGATGGAAGACATCAAGGATGATTCCTCTAAGGTGAAGCGTGAGAAAGATTCACTGCATCGTCAGCTCGAGGCCAAGCGCAGTGAGCTGAAGACCTATCAGAACAATATGGGATTCTTCAACGTGAAGTCAAGTGCCGGTAACTCTATGCTCAAGGATCTTGAAAGAAAAATCAAACTTATTGAGCAGGATATCGAGCAGATCAAGCAGAAGATCGCAATGTTGGATTGAAATGTTTAATATTTTTTAAGTTAAGTTAATCCAAATTCGTTTTTCTTTGTTGATAATAGTATAAACACGAATCCACTTTATACTATTATTATGAAAAACAGAACCTTAGTCATATTGGCGACCTTGTTGGCTGCTGTGGCGACACAGGCAGCCGACAAGGTCGGCCTCGTTTTAAGCGGAGGCGGCGCAAAGGGTGTCGCACATGTCGGAGTAATCAAGGCCCTGGAAGACAATGATATTCCTATCGATTGTGTAGCAGGCACATCAATGGGTTCGATCGTCGGTTCGCTATATAGTTGCGGATGGACCCCCGACTCGATGCTCAATATGATGACATCGCCTGAATTCCTTATGTGGAGTATGGGGGTAGTACCACGCGAGAAACTGTCTTTGGTAAGTATGCCCGAACCAACGCCTGAATGGGGTAAGATAAGTTTTGGTTCGGAAGGAAGCAACATAGCATCTCAGGTCCTCCCGAAGAGCCTTATCAATCCTACACCTATGAATATAGAGTTTCTAAAGCTTTATACTCCATATACAAAAGCATGTGAAGAGGATTTTGACAAACTGTTCGTACCGTTCCGATGTGTATTCTCCGACGTATATAAAAAGCATAAGGTCGTCTGTCGCAAGGGTTCTCTTGGCGAATCGGTGCGAGGCTCGATGTCTTTTCCGCTTGTCTACCGCTCTATCGTTGTCGACAGCATACTTGCCTTCGACGGAGGTATCTATGATAATTTCCCTGTAGATGTTATGCGTGAGGATTTTAAGCCGGATTTCATTATCGGCGTATCGGTTTCTAAACCGGACGGAAAACCTCAGGTCAACAATATGTATTCAGAACTTGAAGACCTGATAATTCAGAACAACGACTATTCCCTGGATCCGGAGATTGGAATCAAGATTCAGGTGCCGGTGACGCAGTTTAATGTTCTTTCTTTCGATGACGCGCAGGAAATATATAATATCGGCTATCAGACCGGACTTCAGTGGGTCGACTCCATCAAATCGCGCCTGAAAGCCCGTCGACCTCTTGAGGAGGTCAACAGACGACGCGCTGAGTTCGCGGCCAGAGTGCCTGAGATAACCTTTGAGACTGTCTCTACTCCCGGCATCACGGGCAAGAAGAGTGAGTATCTTAAATCTGCATTCACAAGCCGTGAGCGTCGTAAAGGTGATATCTCTATGAATGACGTGGAGGATGCTTATTATAGTGTGGTGTCGCAGGGCGACGTGGAAGAACTTCTCCCGGAGATGAACGGCAAGGATCTTGTATTGAAGGCTACCTTGAAGCAACCATGGCGAGCCTCTGCCGGTGGTTGGCTTTCTACGGGTGTAGGAAGTTTCATTTATGCGGGAGTCGGATATCATAGTCTTAAGAAAAATTCTCTTGATGCGTTGTTATCTGTATGGGGTGGTCAGTCATATATAGCCATACGTCTTAGGGGAAGAATCCGTCTTAATTCCTACAATCCCTCCTACCTATTCCTCGAAGGTACAGCTTCGAAAAAGAAGTATTATAGCACACTTCCTTTCTTTTTCAGCAGTAAGAATATAGAGTCATTCAATTCGAATATGAACTTTGTCAAGGCCGGCTACGAAGTAGGTCAGGGGCAATCCGCCCTCTTCCGTGCTGTGGCCGCTTATGGCCAGCAATATAAGGTCAATACGGGAAAACTGGCTCTTGAATATGAATACAACACCCTCGGAGAGCGGACTTTCCCAGTCAGCGGAAGAAAGACGCATATATCGTTGGAAGCCATGAGAATGACAAATACGCTATCGAAAACTGAAATGTCTCCGGCACAGAAAGTCTGGCGTGGAAAGCTCGATATGCTTTGGAATAATTACTATTCCCTGCACCGCAACTTCAATATTGGAGCGTTGGCGCAAGGCGGAATATCTGTGGGAAAACGCTTTGACGATCTTAAGGCAGATCTGATGACCTCGCATGAATTCATGCCTCTTGAGTCTATGGACTATTGCTATATTCCCGATCTCAGGAGCGATGATTTCATAGCGTTAGGTGCGATTCCTGTATGGACTGTATTCCAGAGAATCCAGCTCCGAGGGGAAGCATTTGCATATACAAAATTCCGTGAATCTTCTGCATGGAAGACTCCGTTCAGCAAGACTGAATTTCTTGCGCGTGCGAGCTTGGTGACCAGCCTTCCATTTGCGTCAATCTCTATGTCGGTATCTTATTGTACCGCCCTTCATGGATGGAACTATGGGGTAGCAATCGGTTGGTTTGTTCCGCATCCTAAATTATGAGTTTCCGCTTTTTAGTTCAGCGGAAAATAAACGCAAGGATTTTTTAATTCTCAATTATCGAGATCGAGTCTGCCGTGAAGAACGGAAATTCCGGAATAATGACGGCAGTGGCGAAGGGTGGTTTACGCTTTGAATAGCGCTTGACAGGCAGGCGCCGTGGTTGCGCAGCCAATTGGGGTAAAAAGTAATGTCCGTATACTAAGACTTCTCTTGGAGCCTCCCCTTTGGGAGGCTCTTCCAGTGTGACGGTGAAATGTCCGGGAGCATAGCAATTGATTCTTTCCCCTACAATCGGGTCGGTCGGTTTTAGTTTCAATCCGCGTCCTTTGCGTGTGTGCTTAAAATCTTTCATCAGCGAATGATGTAGATCATTATCAAACTGACCGAGGATATCCTCAAAATATTTGGCCCGGAGTGGAAACCCTAATGTCATCACCCTTTTTCTGTCGAAATATACACTTCCGTCACTCGATTTCGAGTGTAGTTCCCTTATCGCATCGTATTGCCGCTTCACTTCGTGTATGCCTTGAATCATTAGCACCCAGAAAGCTATAATGAAGATAGTCGCCAATGAATTTACGAAATAGCCGAACCTATGTCTGGGCATGATCTGTAGCGTTAGAATCGCGGCAAACATGTTCGCTCCGAAAAGCTGTCGGTTGGAATATATTCCGATCACCGTGTTGAAGGCTATTAGAAAGAGCATGGATGTCAGGAGAAAACCTTCCGGTACAACTCTGTCAGTATTTTTGAATGCAAAGATCCGAAGTTTGCGGTGTTTGTTTTTTGAGTATAATATGCAGATTATAAGTGCTATTATGGCAGGAAACGAATATGAAGCTATGAGCAGCTGATCAAGCAGAGGCATGTCAATACCTGCAACCCTTCCTATTGTGGATGGCGCGAGACAATTGGTAGCTGTCCCGGCAACATAACCAAGTATCATCCAGCTTTTTCTCCAGTCAAAATGTATTTCATCGTACTTTATACACTCGAGCAGCCGAACAATCCACCATACTCCTATACCTCCGCAGACTCCGATCGAAAGGGATTCCTGCCAATTGCCGACTATTATACCTGCAACCGCCATGAATAATGTTGTCGGCCAGGATGGCCGGTCATTACTGAAGAATAACATTATCCAACTTATATTGGCGGTCATTGCCCATATATATCCAATCTGGCATGTCGGCATCATTTTGGTGATGAAGCACAGAATGGACAGACATATGGCTGAGATTATGCCTCCCGGATTTTCTGATATTCGTACCCCTCCTGCCTTGCTCAACAGTAGTACGAAAAGGATATATACAACAGCATTACACACTGCAAACCACTGCTGACCGAGTTTGGCGTTGAATATTTGTACGAGCGAGTGTGCAACAAAGCGGCCGTTAACGTGATGATAATGTATATACTGTGAATCAAAAAACTCCTCGACTGTCTTGATTTTTCCCCACGATTGCCAGATCTCGCCCTTCATCATGTATTTATAGTCAAGGTCGTCTCCGAGCCAGACGACGTTGGCACTCATCCACCATATTGCTATACCGAGCAAGATCAGACAGAGGTATGAACAAATGTAATTTCGTGTAGTGCTTTTCATTATCTAACGTAAGCAATGTGTTCTTTCATCCGGTCATTGACCAATACTTCGCCGGAAGTCAGAATAAAAGCTCCCGCCAAGCCCTCTTTATGAAGCATTTCCATCGCTTCTGTAGATCCCATTACCATGCAGGCGGTAGCGAGCGCATCTGCTTCCATACAAGTGGGTGCAATTACAGAGGCGCTAAGGATATCTGTATTGACAGGGCGTCCTGACAAGGGAGATATGGTATGTCCGTAAGCATGTCCCGACTCTGAATGGTAATTGCGGTAGTTACCGGATGTAGCAAGCGCTTCATCGCTAAGTTCCACGATAAGTCGGTCGGAAAAGGCTGGCTTCTGTTCTGTTTTGAATACCTCCTTAAGGTAGTCTTCGTCAGGCGTTTCGATAAGGATTCTCCATTTCTCTCCTTCAGGATTGCGTCCGCGGCACACCACTTCTCCACCGATCTCAAACATGATGTCGGAGCATCCAAGATTCGCAAGTGTCATGGCTGCTACATCTACACCATATCCCTTTGCGATAGCAGAGAAATTGAAGTTTATTTCGGCTGCGGATTTATAGAGTGTATCGTTTTCTATTCTTGTCTTTTCTATCCCGACAAATTTAAGAATTGCTTCTATTCTCGCGGTGTCAGAAGTAGGTGTGTGTCCTTTCCCGAATCCCCATGCCTTGATTAGCGGAGAGAGTGTGGGATCGAAAAAACCGTTGCTGACTCGGTTTATCTTCCTTGACATTTCATATACGTTCTTAAAGTGGAAATCCACATATCCTTTCTCGTTTCTGTTGATTATGGAGACAAGAGAATTGTCATCGAAAGCGGAAACACTGCTTTCCACTGCCTGGAGCGAATCCATTGCGACGGAGATAGCGTCGGCCGGTCCTTTGTATGTCACATGCCAGACTGTATTCCATATCATACCCTGTTCCTTGTGCCACGAAAACTCTTTGCCGCAGCCGGTAAGCATATATATAAAGGTAAATAGTGTGAATATCGAAAAAAACTTCTTATTTCTCATTATCGGTGCTGTTTTCATGAAAAAAATACATTTCTTCCTTATTGCAAATCAATACCAATTTAGGATTCTCGAGTGGAGGCATGAGTGAAAAGTCGTTGAGAAGTATTTTTTTTCAGAAGTTTTTTTATATCGATATTTGAGTATTTCCATATGAATATAGAATTTTCTGCAAAGATAATAAAAATGTTCCGGTTAAGAAACAATTTTGTAAAATTTACCATGGATGGTACAACCCCCCCCTTTATCAGTTTCGCGAAAAAATGTCTTATCGAACGGTGTTCCCATTACTCAGTAATTCCTGGAGTGATGCAGACCAATATTTATATTTCGCCTACACTGACAGCATTATGCGCACATCTTCATACAACTCTGCCCGATTTATTGTCGTATAAAGAAAAATGAAATAATATTTGCTGGAATGAAATATTTTTGCTAACTTTGCAACGGATTTAGGAGAGGCAGTGATGCTAACCTGATTTTTTTCGCGACAAACACATAAACATGTTCAACTATAAAGGTAAAAAGATGAAAGCAACTGAGTTTCTTGCAGAGATGCAGAGAAGGTTCCCCAATGAGCCGGAATACCTGCAGGCGGTGGAAGAAGTGATCGAATCCATAGAAGATGTATATAATGAATATCCTGCGTTTGAAGACGTAAACCTTATCGAACGCCTATGTATTCCTGATCGTATCTATAGCTTCCGCGTATCCTGGATCGACGATAAGGGCAAGGTACGCACCAATATGGGCTACCGCATCCAGCATAACAATGCCATAGGCCCTTACAAGGGTGGCATCCGTTTCCATTCCTCTGTAAACCTCTCCATCCTTAAGTTTCTCGCTTTCGAGCAGACTTTCAAGAACTCACTTACGACACTCGCAATGGGTGGTGCGAAAGGTGGAAGCGACTTCTCACCCCGTGGCAAAAGCGATATGGAGGTGATGCGTTTCTGCCAGGCATTCATGCAGGAACTCTCCCGTCACATCGGTGCGGACACCGACGTTCCCGCCGGCGATATAGGTGTTGGCGGACGTGAAGTAGGATACATGTTCGGTTGGTATAAGAAGATGCAGCGTGAGTTTACAGGAACTTTCACTGGTAAGGGTCTTGATTTCGGCGGTTCACTTATGCGTCCGGAAGCTACAGGTTACGGCAACGTATACTTCCTCCTCAACATGCTTGCCACGAAGGGCATCGACATAAAGGACAAGAAGGTTGCCATCTCCGGCTCTGGTAATGTAGCCCTCTACACTGCAGAGAAACTTCTCAAGCTCGGCGCCAAAGTAATGTCGATGAGCGACAGCGAAGGTACTGTTCTCTTCCCTGAAGGTATGACTCAGGATCAGTTTGATCGACTTTTCGAGCATAAGATATATTTCCGTGGCCGTTGCAGCGAGTATGCAGCAAATGAAAACCTTCCTTACCATAGCGGTAAGCGTCCCTGGACCCTTATGAAGTACGATATCGCTATGCCTTCCGCAACTCAGAACGAGATCAATGGTGATGAGGCCAAGGCTCTCGTAGAAGGTGGTGTGATAGCAGTGAGTGAAGGCGCCAACATGCCTTCTACACGTGAGGCCGTGGCCGAGTTCCTTAAGGCGAAAATCCTTTACGCTCCGGGCAAGGCGGCTAATGCAGGAGGCGTTTCGGTTTCAGGTCTCGAGATGGCTCAGAATGCCCAGAAGATGAAGTGGACTGCAGAGGAAGTAGACGAAAAGCTTCAGGAGATCATGAAGGATATCCACGAACAGTGTGTGAAATACGGTAAGACCGAAGATGGATTTGTCAACTACGTGAAAGGCGCCAATACTGCCGGCTTCCTCAAGGTTGCGAAAGCAATGCATGCGCAAGGAGTTTTCTAAATCTTAAGTTTAGAGTCTTCAGTCTTAAGAGGCTAAGCAAAACCAATATCCAATCTGATTTGTTATAAAAGTAGATAATATAGCTATGGCTCTTGGCGTCTGACGGCGTCAAGAGTCTTGGCATCTTAAGATTTTAAACATCATGAAGGATTCATTTGTATTTCTTGCCGATGGCTTTGAAGAAATAGAGGCCATCTCTGTAATTGATATTCTTCGCCGCGCAGGAATGTCGGTGAAGACGGTTTCCATTACTTCCTCGCTGCAGGTAAAAGGTGCGCATGACATTATAGTTGTTGCTGACCTTATATACGACTCGACGATTTTCACTGATGCAGAGTGGCTCATCTTCCCGGGAGGTCTTCCCGGTGCCACTAACCTTTATGAATTTGCTCCGCTTCAGGGATTGATCTGGAATCAGGCTGAATCTGATAAAGGACGCATGGCTGCTATCTGTGCGGCACCGGGTGAGGTGCTGGGTCAGCTCGGAGTTCTGAAAGGGGAGCGCTTTACCTGCTATCCAGGCTTTGAAGGTAAGGTTGAAGGTGGCATTCATGAGCCTGCCAAGGTTGTGGTATCAGGAAAATATGTCACAGCCAACGGTCCTTCAAGCGCTACTTTGTGGGCCTTGGAGATAGTCAAGGAGACGCTTGGCGAAGTCAAAGCGTCGGAAGTGGCTTCCGGAATGCTGCTATATCCGCTTCAGACAAGTCAGGACACCGTCAATATGTTCGGCTGATCTGATGGCTGACATTTTTTATACGATTGAAAAGGAGGGGACCGGCAAGTTCACTGAAAAGAAGAGCCGGTTTCTCTCCTTTGCGTATCATGTGGTTTCGGCTGAGGATGCCAAAGGGCGACTTAAGGCATTGCAGAACGAATATCATGATGCGAGGCATGTATGCTGGGCATATGTAATAGGGCCCGAGCGAAAGGAATGGCAGGCCAACGATAATGGAGAACCTTCCGGAACGGCTGGCAAACCGATTCTCAACCAGATCAATAGTCTTGAACTAACTGATGTAGCTGTAGGAGTAGTTCGTTATTTCGGAGGAATAAAGCTTGGCACTCCGGGATTGATAGCCGCATATAAGGAAGCGGCCTCTCTTGCTCTCGAGGCTTCGGGCAAGAAGGAATGCATACGCCAACAGCTGTATTCCTTCACTTACCCGTATTTGGCCATGAACGACGTGATGAAGGTAGTGAAATCAACCGGCGCGGAGGTCGTCAGCCAGCAATTTGACAATTCATGTTCCATGACTCTATCCATCAGAATGGACGACGCGGAATGCCTTTACGTTAGGCTTTCCGGGGTGTCAGGATTAACTTTTAATTAAAGTCAGTGAGGGATGCCTGTGGTTGGTTGGCTCAGCTCCATATTTGACAGATCATATAAATTCGGATATATTTTGCAGTGCGGGAGTGCTTCCTGCAAACAATGGGGAGTCTGACGAAAATGTTTTTCCCTTTCGGTCGAGATAGATGGCGCGCCAGCCTGCATTGAGTGCTCCCCGAATGTCGTTGTCGGGATTGTCGCCAACCATTAATGAAGTTTCGGGGGTTGCTCCGGTTTCTTGCTCAGCATAACGAAAGATTCGAGTGTCCGGTTTCTGGATACCGATCTCGTCGCTGATCACCATTCGCTGGATGTAGCGGTCAAGACCTGTGGAATGCAGTTTGCGGTATTGCGCTTCGCTGAAACCATTTGTAAGGACTCCGATGAGATGCTTGCGGGATATATGGCCGAGGACTTCTTTAGCGCCTTCGACCGGAGTGTCGCATTCTCCGAGTAACCATAGGTAACGGTCATTGAGCAGACGCATAGCCTTAATGGTAGCTTCGTCATCACGGTCCGGAGCAATTGTCAGGCGGAAACGTTCTCCTTTAAGGAAATCAGCCGTGATCAGTCCGCTCTCATGAAGCTGCCACATCCGCTTATTGTGGATGTGATATTCGTCGAGGAACGCTTCGGCGGTATGGAAACGAGCACGTATCTCCGGACTTTCGTCCCATAGGCGGCAGAGTGAAAAGAACGATGCTGTTGTAAAGTCGAAGAGAGTGTCGTCTAGATCAAAGAAAATCCATTTTGGAGCCATGAATGAGTGTTTTTTTGCAAAGATAACATTAATTTCGCACTTAAAAAGTATTTTTTAGCCTTTAGATAGTGATTAATTCAAAAAAAATCACGATATTTGCACTCGCAAATCGAAGTGGCCGTATATGGCGGCGCTCCGAGGAGCTGAAAAACGGAAGATTTTCATTAAAAACATATCATAAACATCTATTATTATGCCCAGCGGAAAGAAAAGAAAAGGCCACAAGATGGCTACGCACAAGCGTAAGAAAAGACTGAGAAAAAATCGTCATAAGAAGAAATAATCCGGTTTAAAAGCCGGAGGTCTTCCCAGACTGACTCAGCAGGCCGCTCCTCGGAGAGGAGACGGCAAAGCCATAAGAACAAGCCGGACGGATGGGGTGATGATTCATGCCACGTCAGCTTGTTCTTTTTTTCCAGGTTAAATCCTGGGGTTTTGGTATAATGGAGGCTCACTGAGCTGATACATTGTATTGAAACCTGAAATTTTAACTGTTTCACAAAAAGTATCCTGAAATGGACACAATGAAAAGCGAACTCTTCGTCGACGTGCAGCCTAAGGAAATCTCCATAGCGCTGCTCGAGGACTCGCGTCTTGTATCCCTGCAGAAGGAAAGCCGCAATTTGGTATATTCCGTAGGCGACTTCTACCTTGCGAAGGTAAAGAAACTTATGCCGGGTCTCAACGCAGCTTTTGTCGACGTTGGTTATGAGAAGGACGCTTTTCTTCATTATCTGGATCTTGGTCCGCAATTCAATACCTACAATGCCTATCTTGAAGAGGCATTCGGTCATCCCGAAACGGTACCGGACATATCCGCGGTAGAAGCTAAGCCCGATATCCCTAAGCAGGGGAGAATAGCTGATCTACTGCATCCGGGGCAGAAACTGCTCGTACAGATTGCCAAGGAACCGATCTCGACAAAGGGGCCCAGGCTTACTACCGAACTGACTCTTACGGGCCGATTCATGGTTCTCATTCCTTTTGGAAATAAGATTTCCATTTCTCAGAAGATTAAGTCTACTGAGGAGAAGGTGCGTCTGCGTCAGATCATCAGCAGTATCAAACCGAAGGGATTCGGTGTGATAGTGCGTACTTCGGCAGAGGGAAAGAAAGTGGCTGAACTTATCAACGAACTCCGTACCCTTGTAGAGGCTTGGAAGAATTCCATAGCGAAGATGCAGAGGAGCACGCCTCCTTCGCTTATCTATGAGGAAGACTCCAGAGCGGTAAGCGTCATTCGTGATATCTTTAATCCCTCATTTGAGAGCGTCTATGTCAACGACGCGGAGGTTTTCGAGCAGATACAGGGCTATGTAGGCCTGATAGCACCTGATAGGAAGGAGACGGTGAAGCTATATGCAAAAGACGTACCGCTCTTTGATGCCTTCAATATCACCCGACAGATCAAGTCTGCCTTCGGTAAGACGGTTTCCTTCAAGTCCGGAGCTTATCTTATTATCGAGCATACCGAGGCTCTTCACGTGATAGATGTCAATTCCGGCAACCGAAGCAAAGCCTCGCAGGACCAGGAAACCAATGCCCTTGAAGTCAACCTTCGGGCTGCCGATGAGATAGCACGGCAGCTTAGACTTCGCGACATGGGGGGCATCATAGTGGTCGATTTCATTGACATGGCAAAGTCGGAACATCGCCAGCAGCTTCTGGATCATATGCGCGACATTATGGCTAAGGATCGGGCCCGCCACAACATTCTGCCTCTGTCGAAGTTCGGACTGATGCAGATCACCCGGCAGCGGGTGCGTCCTGCTCTCGACATCACGACGGAAGAGACATGTCCGTCGTGCTTCGGCAAGGGAATCGTGCAGCCATCCCTGCTCTTCACTGACAAACTGGAGGAAAAACTTGAGTATCTTACCCAGCATCTTGAGGTTAAGAAATTTATCCTCTATGTTCATCCATTTGTAGACGCTTACATCAAAAAGGGGGTGTTCTCTCTCTACGGAAAGTGGCGACGCCATTTCGGAAGAGGTCTTAAGGTAGTGCCTGACGAGTCTCTCGCCTATCTTCAATATAAGGTAATAGATTCAGAAGGCACCGAGATACTTCTTCACGAGGAAAGCGATTTGAACTCTGCCCAGACTAAAAACAAGACGAGGTCAGAGCGCTTGATGGAAGAGGAACCGTCACAAGCGCAGACAGAACAGGCCGACAATGATCAGGCGAAAAAGAAAAAAGGATAAAAACAATCCTGACTGAAGAAAAGCAAACGGGCGGAATTCTCTTGATTGAAATCCGCCCGAATTATTTTTGCTTCGTTGGCTGTTCCTGCATGTTGACGCATGCTTCCTGTTTATGTTAGAAAGTCGGCAACGATAAAAGTGCTTCCTCCGATATAGATTACATCCTCAGCCGAGGCCTGATATCTGGCTGTCTCTGTAGCTTCTTTAGGAGAGGGATAGACATTGCCTTCTATTCCATGGCTCCTGAATTTCTCCTGAAGCTGGTAGGCCGGAAGGGCTCTTGGAATAGATGCTTGAGTTAAATAATATGTGGCGTCTTTAGGTAGCAGCTCAATAATATTGTCTATATCCTTGTCAGCCACAAACCCAATCACAATATGTTTGCGTCCACCCCTTGCCCCGGCTATACGGTCAAGTTGTTCCATAGTGTACCGGATTCCTGCCTCGTTATGACCTGTGTCGCATACTGTAAGCGGCGAGTCACTGACTTTCATCCATCTTCCTGCCAGTCCTGATAGCTTCGTCACATTACTGAGACCCTCTCGGATGGCACAGTCGTCAAGCTCAATTCCAATACGTCGAAGCTCACAGACGGCAGCGAGCACCGTATTTATGTTTTTTTTCTGATAGTCACCTCCAAGTTCGCAGTAGAAGTCTCCGCATATCGGACTGCTGCAGTCAAGACCTCCGTCGGGGTTTGCAGTACAACGCTGTAAGGGCATGAAGTCTTGTGCAAAAAGGATAGTGGTGCCTTCCATGCTTGCCTTCTCTTCAAATACCTCGCGGATTTCACCTTCGGCCTCGCCTATCACACATGGAATGCCTGTCTTGATGATTCCTGCTTTTTCAAGTGCTATCTCCGGAAGCGTTGCCCCCAAAAACTGAGTATGATCTTTTGATATGTTGGTAATAATAGAGAGTTCAGGAGTTATGATATTGGTGGAATCCAGTCGACCACCCATTCCTACTTCGATGACGGCATAATCTACGCGGCTGGAGGCAAACCAATCGAACGCCATCATCATAGTTAGTTCGAAAAAACTGGGATGTCCCTGATAATTACTGTCTCTGAAACGATTGACAAAATCTGTGACAGCTTCCTTGGGAATCATTTCTCCGTCGATGCGGATCCTTTCGCGGAAATCCACAAGATGCGGTGAAGTGTAGAGTCCTACTCGGTAGCCCTGGCTTTGAAATATCGAAGCCAGCATATGGCTTGTGCTTCCTTTCCCATTGGTGCCTCCGACATGAATGCTCTTGAATCTTTTATGTGGATGATGGAAATATGTGTCGAGATCTATGCTTGTCTGAAGCCCCGGTTTATAAGCAGCAGCCCCGGTCCGGGAGAACATCGGAAGCTGGGCATAAAGCCAGTCGAGGGTCTGTTGGTAGTCCATTGGTGTGTAGAGGGTAAATTGTCGATATTTAATAATATAGGATAAATCCTGTGAGTCCCATGAGGCAGATGACGAGAATAGGATGCAGTCCGAGTTTCTTCCCTTTGTAGGGAATTTTGAAATATACGAGGCAGAACGATACCGCGCATATTGCGATGCTGCATATAAGTGTTCTGGTATCATGGTCCGGAGCGAAATTGGCCCAGTTCATGAGCATGATGGCGGCAGAAGCTATAAGCCCTACCACCACAGGACGTAGGCCGGCGAATATCGCCTTGATCACCCCGCTTTCGTTATGCTTTCGGATGAAATGAGATGCCTTGATCACGAGTATGAACGATGGTACTGTCACCGCTAACGTACAGAGAATACTTCCGAGAAGACCCCAAAGGGGAGAGGAGAGTGCTCCGGACGTTACGTGTCCCGGCGCTACATATCCTATATATGTTGCTGAGTTGATTCCGATAGGACCGGGAGTCATTTGCGAGATAGCTACAATATCGGTAAACATCTGTTCAGATATCCATCCGGGACCTACCACCGACCGTTCGACTAGCGATAGCATGGCATAGCCTCCTCCGAATCCGAATATGCCTATCTTAAGATAGGCCCAGATCATTTTCAAGTATATGCTCATATGTTTTTTGAGAATTGAGAATGAGAAAAAGTATTCGATTTATATTGTTAGTTCAAAATCGATCATGATTTATCCTGATAATGGAATTGTCTGATCGTTGTTAATTAACCTTTAGTAAGCCTTCTTCGGCTGTATTCCCAGTGAATGTAGCCACCGATGCCTCCAAGTGCAATCCAGGTGATGGGATTTGAGATTATGCCCATATCGAGTGATATAACGAGAGCGGCAAGAGCGGGAATCCAGATTGTGGTGAGTTTCAGTTTGGCAGCCTTTGCAGTAGTTATCACCGGGGCAATGATGAGCGCTACAACTGCAGGCCGTATACCCATGAAGATACTTGAAAGGGTGTGGCTGTTTTTGATGGTCTCCGGAGTAAGGAATATCGCAATCGCCAATATGATCAGGAAGGATGGAAGAATTGTACCTAAAGATGCAACTATTCCTCCCTTAAGTCCTTTAAGCCTGTCTCCGATTGAAGTGGCTATATTGACTGCGAGAATGCCCGGAAGCGACTGCGCTATGGCAAGGAGGTCGAGAAACTCTTCCCTTTCAATCCAGTGATGCTTGTCTACGATCTCTTTCTCTATGATAGAGATCATTGCCCAGCCTCCGCCGAAAGTGAATGCGCCGATCTTTGTGAAAGTGACGAAAAGTTGTCCGTATATGCCCATAAATGCGTTATGAATGTATATTTAATTTTTATTAAAGTACAAAATTAACTTTTCCTGCATAATTTGCCAAGAAAAAGCGCGGATTTCTCAAAATTTATTGCTAACTTTGCAGTTGCCCGCGCTTCGCACGGGCTCACTGACGATACGATATTTAACATAAGCTTAACATTTATAGAAATGGCACTCTGGTTTGAAACCAAAATAAGATATGACCGCATGCAGGAGAATGGAGCGGTGAAGAAAGTCAACGAACCCTATCTTGTGGACGCGCTGACGTTTACCGACGCAGAGGCGCGTATCATAGAGAAAATCACACCTTTTATATCCGGGGAATTTTCCGTGTCAGCGGTAAAGAAGACAAAGATATCAGAGATTTTCTTCGATGAGTCTGACTATGCAGATAAGTATTATATGGTGAAAGTCAATTTCATTACTCTCGATGAGAAAAGCGGCAAGGAAAAAAAATCGGCAAGTTTCATCCTTGTGCAGGCAGGCGACTTTGAGAATGCATTGGGTCGCTTTCAGGATGGTATGAAAGGCACGATGGCTGACTATCAGATCGCATCTATTACTGAGACTCCTCTCATGGACGTTTATCCTTACGAATACGACGCGCCGGCAGACACATCAGCAAAGGCTTGAATTGACAATTGAAATATCCACATGATAGCTGAAGAGATAAAGAAAATCCATGCGGAATTGCCTGATGGTGTGAAGCTATGTGCTGTCAGTAAGTTCCATCCGGCTGAGGCAGTCAGGGAAGCGTATGAGGCAGGACAGCGTATTTTCGGAGAGAGCCGCGTCCAGGAGCTGCTGGCTAAAGTTGGTGAACTCCCTTCCGACATTCAGTGGCATTTCATCGGACATCTGCAGACCAACAAGGTTCGATCGCTAATAGGCAAGACTTCTCTGATAGAGAGTGTCGACAGTGAAAGGCTCCTCGAGCTTATCGATCGTGAATCTGATAGGGTAGGAGTCGTCACTCGAGTGCTTATGCAGATTCATGTGGCGAAAGAGGAAACCAAGTTTGGTTTTTCTCCTGAGGAACTTCTTGAATATTTTGAGCAGAGGAGATTTCAGTCGCTTAAGGCCACCCATATCTGTGGCGTCATGGGAATGGCATCTAACACAGACGATATAACTCGTGTTCGAGAGGATTTTCGACTTATTTCTCAGACTCATAGGCGAATCCTCGATATCGCTCCCGATCTAAGAAATTTCGATATCGTGTCGATGGGAATGTCAGGCGACTGGCACATAGCTGTTGAGGAAGGTTCCACGCTTGTCAGGATAGGAACAGCGATTTTCGGAGAGAGGGTATACTGAAATATCGCCGAAAGAAGATAACCATAATACAACTTAATAACTTAAAGACAAAATCAACCATGAGTAATGTAAAAGCTGCATCGGCTCCCCAGCAAGGGCGTACGGTTGCAATCATCACGATGTTCTTCATCTTCGCGATGATCTCGTTTGTGACAAACATGGCGGCTCCATTCGGCAATATTTGGGGATTCCGCTATGAGTGGGCAGGTATGGCCGGTAACCTTATGAACTTCACCGCATACCTCTTTATGGGTATACCGGCCGGAAACATGCTTATCAAGTACGGATATAAGAAGACGGCTCTCATTGCCCTCGCGGTAGGCGCAATCGGTCTTACAATCCAGCTTCTTTCCAGTTATGTCGGCAATGATGTGGTGGTTTATGGCGAAGGTCCTTCCGCTACCACCCTCAATCTCTTTATCTATCTGCTTGGCGCTCTTGTCTGCGGTTTCTGCGTCTGCATGCTCAATACTGTTGTGAATCCTATGCTCAATCTCCTCGGAGGCGGCGGCAACAAGGGCAATCAGCTCGTACAGATGGGAGGCTCCCTCAACTCTCTCTCTGGTACGCTTACTCCGATGCTTGTAGGTGTGCTCGTCGGTACGCTTACAAAGGAAACTTCCATGGCTACTGTAGCTCCTCTTGTGATCACCGGTATTGTTATCTTTGTAGCAGCATTCATAGTCATCTCTTTCATTAAGATAGAGGAACCTCAGAAAAACCTTAGCAAAGCCACATATGAACACAGCCCGTTCTCTTTCCGTCACTGTACACTCGGCGTCATCGCTATCTTCTTCTATGTTGGTGTTGAAATCGGTATTCCCGGTGAAATGAACGCTTGGATAAGCCGTGAGCCGTTTGAGGGAGCAGCCGCTGTGGCTGGTTCACTTGCAGCTCTATACTGGCTTCTCATGCTCGTAGGTCGAATCGTCAGCTCGGCTATCAGCGGAAAGGTGTCTACCCGTCTGCAGCTCATTGTGGTTTCCTCAATAGCCTTGGCGTTCCTTCTTACCGCTATTCTTCTTCCGGAAAGTGTTACATTCAACTCTCCGAGCATACCGGCCCTTAATATCACAAGCGGTCTTGTTCCGATGAAATGTCTTTTCCTGTTCCTTTGTGGCCTTTGCACTTCAGTAATGTGGGGTGGTATTTTCAATCTTGCTACTGAAGGTCTTGGCAAATATACTGCAAAGGCTTCAGGCCTCTTCATGACTATGGTAGTCGGCGGTGGTATAATGCCGTTTATCCAGGACTGGATTGCACGTACAACAGGTGATTATGTAAGCAGCTACTGGCTTGTATTTGCCATGGTTGGCTATATATTCTTCTATGCAGTGGTAGGATGTCGCAACGTCAATACCGACATACCTGTCGACGACATCAATGAAGACCAGGTGCTCAATGCCGGATGATAAATAAATAGAAATAATAATACCCAAAAAACACTTAGATCTATGAATCTTGATTCGAACCTTCTCACCCGTGGTGCGGACAACATGCGTGTCCTCATCGCAGAAATGGTGGAAAAAGCAAAATCAGGCCACCCCGGTGGCGCAATGGGTGGCGCTGACTTTGTCAACGTGCTCTATTCTTCCTTCCTCAACTATGATCCCGAAGATCCAAACTGGTTTGCTCGTGATCGTTTCTTCCTCGATCCCGGTCACATGAGTACTATGCTCTATTCCGTTCTCGCTCTTTCAGGAAAATACACTATTGAGGAGCTTCAGGGCTTCCGCCAGTGGGGTACAGCTACTCCAGGACACCCTGAACTTGACGTAAACCGTGGAGTTGAGAACAGTTCCGGTCCTCTTGGTCAGGGACATGTATTTGCCGTTGGTTGCGCTATCGCAGAGCGTTTCCTCGCTGCCCGTTTCGGTGAAGTCGTAGAGCATAAGACCTATGCTTTCATCTCTGATGGCGGCATTCAGGAGGAAATATCGCAGGGTGCTGGACGTATCGCCGGAAACCTCGGTCTTCACAACCTCATTATGTTCTATGACAGCAATGAAGTGCAGCTCTCTACAAAAGTAAAAGAGGTCACTACCGAAGATACTGCTGCAAAATATCGTGCATGGAACTGGAATGTTCTTGAAGTGGATGGAACAGATCCGGTAGCTATCGCTGGAGCAATCGAGACTGCACGAAACGAAAAGGAGCGGCCTACGCTGATCATCGGTCACACTGTCATGGCCCGCAAAACAGTGGCGGCAGATGGATCAAGTCTTGAAGGTCATGTCAACACTCATGGTCAGCCCCTTTCCGCTGCCGGTGCTGACATGGACAAGACTGTCGCTAATTTGGGTGGTGATCCTCAGAACCCGTGGCAGATCTGGGACGACGTAAAGAAACTCTATGCCGACCGTATGGAGGAACTCAAGAAATATGCTGCTGAGCGTAAGGCAAAATATGCTGAATGGGCAGAGAAGAATCCCGAGGATGCAAAAACGCTTCAGGACTGGCTCGCAGGCAAGCTTCCCGATCTCGACTGGACAAAGGTGGCTCTTAAGCCCAACATGGCGTCACGTGCCTCTTCTGCCGCTGTACTCTCGTTCCTTGCCGATCATGTACACAACATGATTGTAAGCTCAGCCGACCTCGCCAACTCCGACAAGACCGACGGTTTTCTGAAGAAGACTCACGCTTTCGTCAAGGGTGACTTCTCAGGAGCATTCCTTCAGAGCGGTGTTGCGGAGCTCACCATGGCATGCATCTGTAATGGTATAGCCCTCCATGGCGGTTGTATCGCTGCGTGCGGTACATTCTTCGTATTCTCCGACTACATGAAGCCGGCTATACGTATGGCAGCCCTCATGGAGCTTCCAGTTAAATTTATCTTCACTCACGATGCATTCCGTGTAGGAGAGGATGGTCCTACCCACGAGCCGGTTGAGCAGGAGGCTCAGATCCGTCTGCTCGAGCAGATGGACAATCTTGCCGGTCATCAGGCAGCCCTCGTTCTCCGTCCCTGCGACAGCGCCGAGACAGTGGAAAGCTACAGAATAGCTCTTGAAAACAAGAAGTCTCCTACAGTTCTTGTCCTTTCTCGCCAGAATCTTGAAGATCTTCCTACCGAGAATCGTTCTGCTGAGGCTGCCAAGACAGGTATGGGTGGCTACGTAGTCTATGATGCTCCCGACACTAAGGTAGTTCTCGTAGCAAATGGATCCGAAGTAGCTCTTGCTTATCATGTGGCTGAGAAACTTGGAGAAGAGGGTATTGGCGCACGCGTGGTTTCGGTTCCTTCAGTAGGTCTCTTCTGCCGCCAGTCAAAGGCTTATCGAGATGAGGTGATTCCTTCAGGTGTTAAGGTGTTCGGCATTACTGCCGGTCTTCCTGCATCACTCTATCCGGTAATGAAGGGAGACTGGGAGATCTTCGGAATGGAGCGCTTCGGTGCTTCCGCTCCCGCTAAGGTGCTCGACGAGAAGTTCGGCTATACAGTCGATAATGTGCTTGGCAAAGTCAAGGCTTTTCTTGCGGAATGATTCCATTTGAACAAATCTTGTCATTATAAAGAAAAGGCGTGATTTTTCACGCCTTTTTTTATTGCCGATAGGGATTTTTTTATTAATTTTGCATATTCTAACGAAAAAGTATCAATACCGATAAATAACTGAACAACTACGGATAATCAAGACAACCAATATATAATTTTATCAAAACGATCAGATTATGAGCAATGAAAAGCAGTTTCTGACGTGCGATGGTAATCAGGCTGCCGCTCATGTGAGCTATATGTTCACGGAAGTGGCTGCAATCTACCCGATTACACCTTCGTCTACTATGGCAGAATATGTTGACGACTGGAGCGCGGCAGGCAGAAAGAACATCTTTGGAGAAACAGTCCATGTACAGGAAATGCAGTCTGAGGCCGGTGCGGCCGGAGCTGTCCATGGTTCTCTTCAGGCAGGTGCGCTGACATCTACCTATACAGCATCTCAGGGCCTTCTCCTGATGATTCCAAACATGTATAAGATCGCAGGTGAGCTGCTCCCTTGTGTATTCAACGTGTCGGCGCGTACTATCGCAAGCCATGCACTCTCTATTTTCGGCGACCATCAGGATGTGATGGCAGTACGCCAGACTGGTTTCGCAATGCTGGCTGAAGGTAGTGTTCAGGAAGTAATGGATCTTTCCGGAGTAGCTCATCTTGCTACTCTCAAGAGCCGTGTTCCTTTCGTGAATTTCTTCGATGGTTTCCGTACATCTCATGAGATCCAGAAAATAGAGGTGATCGACCAGGATGCTCTTGCCGCTCTCATCGACCAGGATGCTCTTGCTGATTTCCGTAAACGCGCCCTTACTCCTGAGGCTCCTGTGGCACGTGGTATGGCCGAGAACCCGGACGTATTCTTCCAGCACCGCGAGTCAAGCAATAAATACTATGAAGCTGTTCCCGAGATAGTAGAGGAATATATGAAGGAAGTGAGCAAGATCACAGGCCGCAACTATTCACTCTTCGATTATTATGGTGATCCCGAGGCTGAGAATGTAGTAATCGCCATGGGTTCAGTGACGGATACTGCAAAGGAAGTGATCGACTATCTCCGTGCCCAGGGCAAGAAGGTCGGTCTCGTTTCAGTTCACCTTTATCGTCCTTTCAGCGTAAAGCATCTCTTTGCTGCCGTTCCTGCATCCTGCAAGCGTCTCTGCGTGCTTGACCGTACTAAGGAACCCGGAGCAAATGGCGAACCTCTTGCTCTCGACGTGAAGGAGGCTTACTATGGAGTAGAAGGAGCACCCATGATTATAAGCGGACGCTATGGTCTCTCATCGAAGGACACTACTCCTGCCCAGATACTTTCCGTATACGAAAATCTTGAGGCAGAGCAGCCTAAGGATCGTTTCACCGTCGGTATCAACGACGACGTTACCTATCTGTCACTTCCGCAGCTTCCTGAAATCAACGTAGGAGGTGAAGGAATGTTCCAGGCTAAGTTCTATGGTCTGGGTGCTGATGGAACTGTTGGTGCCAACAAGAACTCTGTGAAGATCATCGGTGAAAACACCAATAAATACTGTCAGGCTTACTTCAGCTATGACTCAAAGAAATCCGGTGGATTTACTTGCTCGCATCTCCGTTTCGGCGATCAACCCATCCGTAGCACATATCTTGTCAACACTCCGAATTTCGTAGCTTGCCACGTACAGGCTTACCTGCATATGTATGATGTGCTCCGTGGCCTTCAGGACGGCGGCACGTTCCTTCTCAATACCATCTGGGAAGGTGAAGAACTCGCTGAGAATCTTCCCAATAAGGTGAAGAAATATCTAGCCAAGCACAACATCACCCTCTACTATATAAATGCTTCAAAGATCGCGCAGGAGATTGGACTTGGCAACCGCACCAATACAATTCTTCAGTCTGCGTTCTTCCGTATTACAGAGGTTATACCCGTTGACTTGGCTGTAGAGCAGATGAAGAAGTTCATCAAGAAGAGCTACGGCAAGAAGGGTGATAATATCGTCAACATGAACTATGCAGCTGTTGACCGTGGCGGTGAGTACAAGAAGCTTGATGTGGATCCTGCCTGGGCTGAACTTCCTGAAGACGCACCTGTAAAACTTAACGAGCCCGAATTCATCACAAATGTGGTTCGTCCCATCAATGCTCAGGACGGTGACCTTCTTCCGGTAAGCACCTTCGTAGGTCGCGAGGACGGTACTTGGGAGCAGGGTACAGCTGCTTACGAGAAGCGTGGTGTAGCTGCTTTCGTTCCGGAATGGAAACCTGAAAACTGTATACAATGTAACATCTGTTCTTACGTATGTCCTCACGCATCTATCCGTCCGTTCCTTCTCAACGCTGAAGAGATGGCCAACGCTCCGTTCGGTGAGGATCACACTCTTCCTGCTATCGGCAAGGGTCTTGAAGGACTCCGTTTCGTTCAGCAGGTCGATGTCCTTGACTGTCTTGGTTGCGGCAACTGTGCAGATGTCTGCCCGGGCAAGAAGGGTGTGAAGGCTCTCGAGATGAAGCATTTCGAGACTCAGGAAGGACAGGCCAAGAACTGGGAATACTGCGCCGACCATGTCTCCAATAAGGCTGATCTCGTGAACATACAGCAGAACGTTAAGATGAGTCAGTATGCTAAGCCGCTCTTCGAGTTCTCCGGTGCGTGCGCAGGATGTGGCGAGACCCCGTATGTGAAGGCTATTACTCAACTCTTCGGCGACCATGAGATCGTAGCTAACGCTACAGGCTGTTCCTCCATCTACTCAGGTTCAGTTCCTTCTACTCCGTACACTACCAACGCTGAAGGTGAGGGTCCGGCATGGGCAAACTCCCTCTTCGAAGACTTCTGCGAGTTCGGCCTCGGTATGTATATCGCTTACGAGAAGATGCGCGAACGCCTTGTAGACACATGTAATAAGATCCAGACCTGCGACTGCTGTGACGACGAGATCAAGGCTGCTGCCGCAAAATGGCTTGAGGTTCGCGAGGACGCCAAGGAATCTCGCAAGGCAGGTAAGGCTCTCGTAGCCGCATGTGCTAAGTGTGACTGCGATCTCTGCAATATCATCCGCAACACTCAGAAGTTCCTCAGCAAGCGCAGCCAGTGGATCATTGGAGGCGACGGTGCTTCCTACGATATCGGTTACGGTGGTCTCGACCACGTTATTGCATCCGGTAAGAACGTCAATATCCTTGTTCTCGATACCGAGGTTTATTCTAACACAGGTGGTCAGAGCTCAAAGTCTACTCCTATCGGCGCAATTGCTAAGTTCGCCGCCGCCGGCAAACGTATCCGCAAGAAGGATCTTGGCCTTATGGCTACTACCTACGGATATGTTTACGTGGCTCAGATCGCAATGGGTGCCAACAACGCGCAGACCCTTCAGGCTATCCGCGAGGCCGAGGCATACGACGGCCCGTCACTTATCATCGCTTATGCTCCCTGTATCAACCACGGTCTGAAGGCAGGTATGGGCAAGAGCCAGAAAGAGGAGAAACTCGCTGTAGAATGCGGTTACTGGCAGCTCTGGCGCTATAATCCCGCTCTTGAAGAAGAAGGTAAGAATCCGTTCAGCCTTGACAGCAAGGAGCCGGATTGGAGCAAGTTCCAGGACTTCCTCGCAGGTGAGGTTCGTTTCGCATCTGTGAAGAAGATGTGTCCTGAGGCAGCTGATGAGCTTTTCAAGGCTTGCGAGGCCAATGCACGCTGGCGCTACAACAACTACGTTCGTCTCTCGAAGCAGGACTGGGGCAAGGATCCCGAACTAACGGCAGAGGAAATCGCCCTCCGCAAGAACGACTGATCTTTTCAATGCATAATGCTCAATGCATAATGCATAATTGAAATATCCCGAAATAAGAAAGGCCCGCGAATCGATCCGCGGGCCTTTCTTACTTTATACTTTATATTTGAGAGGTGCCTCTTCTATAGGAGAGTCAACTTTCTTCTATTTCCTTTTATTTTCTTGGGTTCGAGATCCTTGATAAGCGATTTGGCTTTTGAGGATGGGACAGCTACGAGGGCGTGGTGGTCGGAGAGGGTGATGGGGCCGACCTCGGATGCTTCCAGACCTCCTTCTTTGCACAAGAAACCTACTATGTCTCCTTTAGAAAGTTTTTCCTTGCGTCCGGCACTGATTCGGATGGTAGCTTTGTCGCTCCTTAGGGATGACTTCGCGTTTGGATCCGGCCGGTAAGTGCCGTCCGTATCTATGAACGGTTTCAGTTCCTCGTCGGGGCCTGTCAGAACGTAGATGTCGCCGCTTGTATCCACTCGAGCGGTACGCCCGTTACGGTGGGTATAGGTTTCAGGCGTCAGAGGCTGGTGATAATGCACGATACTGCTTACCCCACGGATGTCAAGACCGCGCGCTGCCAGGTCAGTGGCGATCAGGATTGGAGCAGAGCCGTTGTTGAACATGGAAATGGCATCTTCACGCTGAAACTGGTCGAGTTCTCCATGATAGAGTGCGCAGGCCACTTTATTTTTCTTCATGAATTCCGCCACGCGCACGGCGCTCTCACGATGATTCACAAATACTATCGTGCGCTCCGGCACATCCTCTTTCGAAATGCTGCGCAGCAGACCCAGAAGGGATTCCAGTTTATCCTTATCGGTGTCCACACGATAGATTTTCATGCGTTCCCTAACATCACTTGAATTTCCGGAGAAATCAATCTCAAGAGGATTGTCAAGCTTTATGAATCCCGGCAAGGTTGTACTTGCAGTGGCTGAGGTCAGAATTATACGGCTGACGTTTTTCAGCCTATTGAAAATCTTGCGCATGTCGTCTTCAAAACCGAGTTCAAGCGACTTGTCATACTCGTCAAGGATAAGGATTCGGGTCGGAGTCGGATCCAAATTTCCACGCTTCAAATGGTCGAGTAGACGTCCCGGTGTCGCAACGATTATGTCGGGAGTAACACTGAGAGTATTTACTTCATCATCTACGTTGTGTCCTCCATAGAGCGCAGTAACTTTAAATCCGGATGCAATCTCGCGCACCACTCCGGCTATCTGGATGACGAGCTCACGCGAAGGAGCAATGATGATAGCCTGTACGCGGCCGGTAGGATGATTAAGCCATTTCATCATGGGAAGCGAGAATGCAACCGTCTTGCCTGAGCCTGTGGGTGCCACAAGAATTATTTCTTTTGTTTCAGAAGCGGCCGCCATCGAACGACGCTGCATGTCGTTTATTTCTTCAATGCCAAGTCGGGAGACGTTTGGCAGGAATTCCTTTTCTCTCATAGTTCAGTTAATTCATAATTCAGAATGCATAATTCATATTTACCCGCACACGGAATAATCTAATGCAGGAGAAGAGCTGTAATTAAAACTTAATTATCAGTGAAATCGTTCATTGCAGTATACGAAAAAAGGCTTCCGAATTTTCGAAAGCCTTGGAGTGGCGGGAGCAGGACTCGAACCTGCGACCTTTGGGTTATGAGCCCAACGAGCTACCACTGCTCCATCCCGCGGTGTGATTGCGAGTACAAAATTAATACATTTTTTATCTTTTGTCAATACTTTTCGAGTTAATTTTTGTTAAAGAAAGTTTTAATGCTGTGTAAATGGCTTAAGGATAAGGTATAATGAATAAAACTTAATAAAAACCAATCCATAATCCAAGCTTTAATCCTCTTCAACTATCTATCCCGGTTATTTCCTTATAGTGAAAGCCGCACAGGAATATCCTCCGCCAAACACCATCAGAGAAACCATATCGCCTTTCTTCAGCTCTTCTTGATGCTGTGAAAGCACAAGGGGAGCGCTGGCGCTTCCTGTGTTGCCAAGTTCCTGAATATTGTTGAGGAATCTATCCATCGGCATATCCATCATCCTGGCAAGCTGCTTGACTATACGCATGTTGGCCTGATGTGTGATGAAATAAGTGATATCCTCTTTCTCAAGCTTTGCGTCTTCAAGATTCTTCTCAAGTGCATACTGCATGTATTTGACAGCATACATGAATACATCCCGACCGTTTGGCATTGAAATACCTCCCTCTTTCGGACGGAGCATCACTCCGTCAGGACCCGCACCGATGTGTCCTACACCTTCAGTATATATGGACAGAATCTCGATGTCATCGTCCGACTGTTTTTCAGCGCTCAGAAAATAAGCCACTGCAGCATCCCCCCAAAGATGTCCGGCCTTTGGATCGTTATCGTTGGAGTAATACGAATTATGCTCGCTGCATATAAGCAGGGCACGCTTGGCTTTGCCCATGGCAAAATAACCCTCTACAATCTCAAGCCCATTGACGAACGAGCTGCATGCCGACGAGGAGTATACTGCTTTTGCGCCTTCAATTCCGAATCTGCGCTGCACTCTGTGGGCTACAGTTCCAACTGTGTCATAGGCACAGTAGTGTGCTGCAACGATGAGGTCTACATCCTTTATGGAATAGGGGAGGCGCGCAACAGCGTTCTCAACCGCCTCATACGCCATAGTGTCTACGTTCTCGTCTTCCGAGCAGCGGCTGCGTGTCTGTATTCCGGTACGCTGTACTATCCAGTCTGGGTCAAGACCGTTGAGATCCTTAAAGTGTTCATTAGAGACTCTATTGGATGGGATATAATGGCCAATTGCGTTTATATACATATGCAGTTATTTAGATGTGTTGCCTGATTCAATATTATTAGATAAGGAGAATTGTATTACCTTTTCATAAGGCCGGAAAGCAATATGGAGACGAACGACTTGGATAGTTCATCTTTTTCAACTCCGATTTCTGAAAGGTCGTCGCGAATATAGGGAACGTCAAGACCCTGTATGGTCTTTGTTATTATCAGGGCTGTGCGCGGAATGCTGTCTATTTCGAAGATTCCTTCCGTCACGCCCTCAGCAAGTATCTGTTGGAGGAGAATTGTCTCCTTGCGGCTTACTATTCTTCTTGCTCTGTCGACTTTCCTTACATCTCGGAAAAACCATGCGCGAAGAGAACCATTGCGTGAGACTACCTCCCGCATAGTCTCGAAGTGAGCGTCTATATATTCCTTCAGTTTCTCGTCGGCCGGTATGGGCTTAGCTACTATTGCGCGCAGTTGAGAGAGAGCTATATCTGTCTCTTGCTCTATAACTGCATTATAGATGTCACGCTTACTTTTGAAATACGTGTATATCGTGCGTCTCCCTTTTTCCGATGCAGATGCGATATCATTCATAGTGGTATTCTCGACCCCTTTCCTGGCGAAAAGCTGTCGAGCCACTTCTATAAATCTTTCCCGTGTCTTGAGTCCCACGTCTGCTATGAATGATATTTTGGGTTAAAGAATCGTAAAATTGCACATTCATGCTTTATTGTGCAAAATTAATCAA
>JAIECF010000031.1 GCA_029068655.1 Muribaculaceae bacterium
TTCTTATACCTATCATATAATAAATTTCTTAGAGCGCAAGACATCTTTTCGGTTTTATTATTTATCCTCAGAATGTCCGCAGTCATTTCATCCATATGCGCCAATTGAGATTCTAAATCGGTCCGTAACATTTCCATTGACATCTCAATATGCTTGCGCTCAAGCTCCTTTTGATACAGATTCTTTTTGTAGATCCAATATGAGACTCCAATAATAATTGTGAGCACTAACAGTCCGGACCCCCACAGTATTCGTTCAATTTTTATTTCTTTTTGATGTACGACAGTCCTTGTATTATCATAATGCCCTATAGATTCCGCCACATTGTTTCGGCATATAATCTGAAGTATGGAATCCTGATAGTCTTTATAACGTTCAAGTCCATTAAAAGCCTCTTCAAAACGACCTTGACTTGCCAATACCTTAAATGCCGGGAGTGTTTCCTTACGTGATGTGACAGAGCTAATAAATGACTTCATTTCATTGGTCAATGAATCCTTTTCGATATTGGCTGCCGCCACCGCAATGTTATATCCATGAGTGGTCCGAATGATAGAAGGATCCAAAGAATAAGCTTTGAGATAACTGTCAAGTGCATCCTTATAGTTTCCTAAGGCATATTTGCACGATCCAATTAAAACCAACACTTCCTCCATAAGCATGGTGTCTTTTGCTTCTTCCGCAGTTGTGAGAAGGACAAAAGCGTCATCCTCGACTTTGTCAAATTGTTGATTGTTTTGATATGCCCTCAGGATATTTAGTTTGGCATTGTTTGCCCAATTAGGATAATTACCTTTTACAAATGCATCATACTCTGCCTGAGCATATTTGATCTGTTCAGAATAATTCTTAATCTTGCCATAGATGATAAATAGTCCGCGGGCGCATTGGCCTTCCCACATGTAGTGCTTGCCTTCGTGGGCGATGTCAAGTCCTTGACGGAAGGATACCGCCGCCTCTCCAAGATGGTTGGCATTCATCAGGATTATTCCTTTGAGGAAGAGGGCCCGAGAGGCTTTTTCATCGTCGCCGTGGTTGAGGAAATATTCAGTGGCCGTGGAGATGAGGCTGTCATTCGTCTCGTCGATGAAGTTCTTGTAGCGGGCATGGGTAAGCAGAAGTGCGTAGTAGGCGCTGTCGGCAGCTGACGCTTGGGTCGTTAGGCTGTATCCGTTGAGAAGCATCAGGGCGGAATCAGGATGCTCCTCCATCTTGGAGTCGGCCTTGGTGAGAGCCGGATCGAGGCTGTGTCGGCAACCGCAAAGCAAGGTAATGACGAGAAGTCCGACTATGAAGGCCGGCCCTGAGAAGCTGTATGTAAGACGGTTTACGCTCATTGAAGTCAGTTTAGACTCAATTCTTTATCCTTCAGTAATTTCGTATTCCAGGCCACGGTGATCTTTCTTTTCGCTGAAGTTCGCGGCTATCAGGTATAGTTTACGGTGATCCATCGCAAAGCGGCCGGCATAGTCGCGGTCATTAATCTGATCCATGGCCTCTTTGACGCTTTTGTTGTATTTGAATTCGAAGAGATAGATGAATCGGTTGGTAGCTATCTCTAAATCACTGAGCCCTTTGTAGCCGTCATGCTCGGCAATGACTCTGGTTCCGCACAAGGTGGCGAGCAGAAACGTTGTGGCCCGGTAAGTGGATTCGTTGTGGTCCTTACCAGGAAGATCCTTCAGCATTGTCTGAAGCCTCTCCATAAACTCACGGATATTTCCTTTGGCCAGGTCTTTTCTGAACTCGGTGAAATCAAAGGGACTTCCCTTACGGTCCGTCGCCGGAGCATATAGCGGTAGCAGAAGGTAGAAGAATCCGTTCTCCACCTCCCTGTTGGGAAAGCGCAGTGTGTACAGCTGTGAGTCGCTGTCATAACTGTCAAGGGAAAGGTAGCCTGTCTGGAACATGAGGGGAATTGGATTCCGGTTGTCGAAACCTACAGCAATAAGTTCTTTCTTTGTAGCCTGCATGTCATTCAGCTCCCAAGGCTCGATACCGTTGTTCCTGACCCATCTTGCAAGGAAGGTTGGGGTCGCCGTATCAAACCAATATTCATCGATCTCTTTATCTGTGAGTGCATTCAATACGCTGTAAGGATTGTAGAGCCGTGAGCCTTTTAGAGCGAAGAGATACCCGTCATAGTACTTTCGCATTTCTTTCAGTGTCGTGTCAAAGTCTTCTTCGCGTTCTTCCGCAAGATCTTCGATACCGGGACGGAAGTTGTCGACCAGTTCGGCTTTGGTCCAGCCGCATATGTCTGCGTATTCGTTAGCCATCGAGATATCCTTAAGGTTGTTGAGGTCGCTGAAGATACTGACTTTGGCGAATCTCGCCACACCGGTGATGAAGGCGAAGCGTATATACTCATCCATCGACTTAAGATTACCGAAGAAGCTTTTCAGCAATCTTAGGTTTTTCTCAAACAGTTCCTTATATTCATGGATGTCCTGCAATGGTTTATCGTATTCATCCACGAGGATCACGACCTTGCGTCCCGTGACCTCAAAGGCTTTTCTGATAAGCTGTGAGAATCTTCCTGCAAGGGTAGTCGTGGTTTCAGTCATTGCGTATTCCTTCTCGTATTCACTGAGAAGACGATCGAGGAGATTTATAAGACCATCTTCCTGAGAGAAATCCTCAGCGTTCAGATCAAAGCGAAGCACGGGTGACGGTGTCCAGTCGAGATCCATGGAGTCGGCGGCCAGACCCTTGAACAGGTAGCGTCTCCCCTCGAAGTAGGACTTGAGGGTGGAAAGGAAAAGGCTCTTTCCAAACCTACGTGGGCGGCTGAGGAAGATGGACTTTCCTTGCTGCAGAAGGGGCTTGATATAGTGTGTCTTATCGACATATGCGTATCCTTCCTCTATGATATTCGGGAATGACTGCATGCCTACGGGATACCTTAGATCGCTCATGATTCTGAAGTTTTGTGCAAATATAGCAAAAAAACTACACTATGCCAAATTAATTCAGAATAGGGACTGCGCTATGATCATAAATTATGACTTCCTTGGCTCGAGCGCAGATAATCAGGCGTTTTGAATCGAGCGGAGGTCTTTGCCGGAGGGGGCCTGGTAGATGCGGAGGCCAAATTCCCGGACGCAGGCGTAGACGTAGTCGAAGATGTCGGCCTGCAGGCGCTCGAAGGCTGCCCAGGATGTGATTCTGGTGAAGAAGTAGAGCTCGAGAGGGAGGCCTTGCGGTGTGGGCTGCAACTGGCGTACCATAAGGATGACTGCAGGGTCAGGATGCTTCTTGATCACTTCCGGATGAGCAGTGAGGTATCGGATGAGATATTTGCGGAAGAGCGAGAGGTTTACCTCCTGCCTTGCGTGCTTCACTGAATGCTCCGTAATGAGTTCCTTTTCCATCAGGCGGTCGATTTCCTCCTTGGAGAGAAACCGGATCGAGTCGAAGTCGATGTAGATGGAGCGTGACACACGGCGGGCTCCTACCTCACGCATGTTCTGATAGTTGCGGAAGGAGTCGCTGATGAGGGTGTAGGGATGGATAGTGACTATGGAGTTGTCCCAGTTGCGGACCTTTACAGTGGTCAGCTTTATGCTCTGCACCTCGCCGTTGGCGCCCGCTTTATCGCAGATGATCCAGTCTCCTTTTTTCAGCATGTTGTTGAGCGTGAGCTGCACGCCTGCTACGAATCCCTTGATAGTGTCCTGGAATACCAGCATAAGCACAGCCGCGGAGGCACCGAACCCTGTCAGCACCATTCCCGGTTTCTTATCGAAAAGGATACTGAGCCCGATGATCACTCCTACCAACGCAAGTATCAGCTTAATCGCACCCTCTATGACCGTCAGGTTGTGTTCCGCCGCTTTGTCGCGTTTCTCAAAACCGTCTACGGTGTTGGATATGAGCACATATATGAGATTGACTACTGCGTAGACGATGTAGACCTTCGTCAGCTTCTCTATAAGCACTACGCCCCACTCATGGTTGGAAAATGCCTGGGGGAGAAGCCATGCGAGGATCAGGGCCGGAGCTAACTGCGAGAATGCCTTCATGGCCTTCTCGTTGAGGATGTCATCGTCCCATTCCGTCTCCGTCTTACGGGTTATAAAGTCAGTCAACGGCGTCACTATCCTGACGCATAGGAAATATGATGCCACGGATATAAGCACCACTAAGAAAAGCAGTGTAGGGCTGATAAGAGGCGCTGCGGCCTCAGGGGTGAGCAGCGAATTCAGCAGGTCGGTGATCCAGTGTCGAAGTGTCATTTTTAGTCTTCAGTTTTAAGTCTTCAGTCTTAAGAATGCGGACAAGCCGCTAAAATTAATTCGCAGGGGGACCTTGTCATTTGCGGCCGAAATCTGCGGGGATTTCACCCCAGAGTTCGGTCTGCCATTTCATGATTTTTACGGGCCAGGAATGGGAGCGTATCCAGACGAGACCTCGGCCGAGAAGTTCGAACAGCTTCGCGTTGCGGTCGGTCTGTTTGAGCTGAGTCTTCACCTGTCGGTTGCGTACCCATGACAGGGCAGTCTTGGAATCGGAATATATGTTGTGCCACTCGTTGCGGCGGTTCATCTCGGCAAGTGCATGGACTATGGCGAGAAACTCGCCTATGTTGTTGGTGCCGTCATGAAATGGGCCTACCTTGAAAAGTTCCCGCCCGGTCGATAGGTCCACGCCACGGTATTCCATGATGCCGGGATTTCCCTGACATGATGCGTCGACGGCCCATGCCGTATTGTCGATGTCGGGATTTGAGCGGAAAGCGGAGAGCGGAGGGCGGAGGGAAGAGGCTGGAGCTGGCGTTGTGGCGCGGCGTTCGGAGGCGGAAATGAGCAGCGTGCCGAGATCGGCGGGGTTGCTTTCTTCATCGCTTCCCCTGAAAGCGTGTGCCGCCTCTGCGGCCGAGGCGAAGCTTTTATACTTCGCCCCGGGGAAATTCAGTATCTGCTCCTCGGCGTCGCTCCAGTTGTCGTAGACCCCCGGCACCCGACCAACCCATACTACATAGTATTTCATACTAAGGGTTAAGTGTTAAGGGTTTTGCGTTTGGCTTTTATAATGATAGAGGTCAGGATTTTTATTATTTCTTCTCCTTCGTTATACAAGGATTCAAACCAATTCTGTTCTAAATATCCTGACTTAACTAAAAGTCGAAGCCAATAAAGAGTCTCACCCGCTTCTTTTTGAGAGATCGTCAGTTTATGTATGAAATCAGCAGTGCTTTCAGAAAATTCACTTTCGATAATATTTGCACCAATAGAAGTACCGCTTCTAAGAATCTGCTTACTGAGAATATATTCACGTTTATCCTCAATAAGATATTTATACAGTTCAATAATTTTTAGAGCAAAAGCCTCCGACTTTTGCCATTTCACATCCTCTCTCATATAACTTGAATTAGAGATTCCTAATGATTGTACTTAACCCTTAACCCTTAACCCTTAACTCTTAATCGAGGCCTGCGGCGCGCTTTATCAGCTTGGGGATGTCGGTATTGTCAAGGCTGCCGGTGAAATAGTTGGCGTTGACGCCCACTGCGTAGACAGGCACGAAGTTGCCGGCGTGATAGGTGGTGGTCCAGCCTATGCCCATATGATAGTTCAGGATCGAGAAAGCCTTGGCGGTGAAGGCGTTGAAAGTGTGGTAGAGGGTCTTCTCATCTTCTGCCTTCTTGGATATGAAAGTCTCGTCGAAGAGCTGTTTAAGTTCTTTGGTCTCCCGTTCCGAAACAGGGACGACAGTCCAGAACCCGAGTTTCTCCTTCAGTGTCTTCTCCATTTCTTCCCATGTAGGGTTGGCGGTAGTCTTGCCCCAGTTGCGAGTCCAGTCTGCGAAAGTATCCTTTGAGATCTTCTGAGCGTCTGCGTAGGCAATATTGTAAGGCCCTCCGTTGCGGCCATACGCCATAGCGCCGGTATCGTGATCTGCGGTAACTACAATCAGTGTTTCCGATGGATGACGCAGATAGAACTGATATGCCACGTTGATGGCGTCCTGGAAGTTGAGGATTTCCTTTATCACTCCGCCTCCGTCGTTTGAATGGGCGGCCCAGTCGATGTTTCCTCCTTCGATCATCATGAGGAATTTATCAGGATTCACGTTCTCAAGGGTCTCGAGGCATGCCTCGGTGATCTGCGCGCAGGTCAGGGTTCCCGGTATGGAGTCGATAGTGTAGCCTACCTGTCCGCCGGTGCCGTTTTCAGGATACAGCATCACCTTCTGCGGGAGTTTGCCGCCCTTGCCCTTAAGTTCGTTGAAAGCTGCAAAGCCTTCCGCTATCTCATATCCCCCTTTACGCATGGTGCTGAGGAATTCCGTGAATGCCACGTCACCGGCACCGTGAAGCTTGAAACCGCCTCCGGCGAGAAACGACAGTCCGCTCTCGGCAGCCTGCGGAGCGATGGTCTCCTTCATACCGCGGTTTTCGGCATGCGCGTACCAGGCGGCTGGAGTAGCGTCGTCGGCCTGCACTGTGGTGCCGACTCCTACTGCATAGCCTGCATTCATGAAGTCTACGGCGATGCTGTTGACTGCGATGGAGTCGGGATTCATGCCGATCATGGAGTTCTTGGTCTTATGTGCTGTAGAGAGGGCAGTGCCGGCAGCGGCTGAATCTGTGATAGGGGAGGATGCTGAGTAGGTGCGAGCCTGAGATGCCACAGGGAAGGTCATCATAAGGATGGGTTGACCGCTCTTAAGGACTTCGCGGTTGTAGGCTTCGGTGGCGTTGACATGGCCAAGGCCCATTCCATCACCGATGAAGTAAAATACGTACTTAGCGTCTTCGGCTGCCATTGTCATTGAAGCTGCAGCCGCGAGGCATGAAAGAATCAGTTTTTTCATGATTGATTATTTAAGTTTTTGAGTTTCGGCTAAAGCCGAAAACCGGTAAAAATAGTTATTATCCGTACTTGGGGCTTCCTACGGCTTTTACTCTCGGCGGCGGATCTTGATAGGAATTGCTCCCTCGGGAATTGAATCGACTACAAGGAGTAGATTTCCGCCTCCTCCGGCGCCGAGCATCTTCCATGCGAGCGCCTTGTCTTTCCAGCGGTCGATATGATCCTGCACGCCTGGCTGCATCATGGCTGGAAACATCTCTGTCTGTGCATGGAATGAATCCAGGAAAGCCTTGGCGAAGCCGTCGAGGTCTTTGGAGAGAATGGCGTCCCAGCAGCGGTCGGCGGCATCTGTAAGGTCCTTGACCTTTTCCGGAGTAATGTCTTTCCCTTCAACCACCGAACAACCCTTGCGCCTGGGAAACATCGGAGCCACGCATAGATGGCTCTCGAGCCAGGTGAGGATATCCTCGTCGTGTATTGTTTCTATAGTCTTGGGCCAGTAGTGACCATCGTAGAAGTGGCGAGACAGACCGGATACGCAGATTCCTATGGCGTCCTGTGCGCCTGATACATGCCCTTCATTTTCCGGGTCGTTCTCAAAGCAGAATAGGAGGCGGGCGAGCATTTCCTCGTTGTAGGCCGGAAGTTCGTATGGCCAGATCTTTTTTGCGGCGTTGCGGGTCGAGGTCGACATTCCGCCACGCTCCATGAAGTCGTAGGTGGGTTCGATGGAGGCGGTGATGGCCCATCCTGAACCATGTTCAGAGACATACGGCTGATCGATCCATGTGCCTGCTATGTCGATGCGATAGGGGAGATGACTCTTGACTTCGGAGCGCAGCGCAGTGGTGGAGCGGGCTTGAAGTCCGGCTTCCGGTTCACGCTCAAGCACTACATACTCTATACCTCTCTCCTCGCAGAAACGGCGTTTAGTGTCGCTGCCCCCGTCGGAGTTGACCACGAACACGTCAGGTTGGAAACGGTCTACCGACTCTATGAAGTCCATCATGCCGCTTCCGCTGTTGATACATGCGTCGGTCACGTATCGTATTGACTTGACCATATATAGCCGTTCCTTTTCGGAACAAACGGTTTTTCGGTTTTTCAGTTCCTGGATAGTCTTGTCAGAGCCTATGCCGACATAAAGATCGCCATATCGGGAGGCTTCCTTGAAGAATGCGACATGGCCGGAATGAAGCATATCGTAGCACCCGGAGACAAACACCCGTCGGTTATTTTTTTTGTTAAGTTTGTTCATAGTGCAAAGTTAGCAAAAAAAATCGGATTAGCGTTCTGCCCGCATGGGATTGTTGAGGAAATCCTCATATGAGAGACGGATGCCGTCAGCAAGTTCTGTCTTATACGTCCAGCCAAGACGGGTAGCCTTGCTGACATCGAGCAGCTTGCGGGGGGTGCCGTTGGGGCGGGTAGTGTCCCAGAGGATTTTTCCCTTGTAGCCGACGATGGAGGCTACCAGTTCCGTAAGCTCCTTTATGGAGAGCTCCTTGCCCGTTCCGGCATTGACAGTCTCGTTTCCGCTGTAGTTGTTCATCAGGAAGACGCACAGGTTGGCCAGATCGTCGACATAGAGGAACTCGCGCAGCGGAGAGCCGTCGCCCCAGCAGGTTACTTCCGTAAGCCCCGCCTCCTTCGCCTCGTGAAACCGGCGTATGAGAGCCGGAAGCACGTGGGAGTGCTCGGGATGGTAGTTGTCGTTGGGCCCGTAGAGATTGGTCGGCATGACGGATATGTAGTCCGTTCCGTACTGTCGGTTGAGGTACTCGCAGTATTTGAGTCCAGATATCTTTGCCAGCGCGTATGCCTCGTTGGTCTTCTCGAGCTCGGAGGTCAGCAGGCATGACTCCGGCATCGGCTGGGGTGCCATGCGCGGATATATGCAGGAGCTTCCGAGGAACTCCAGCTTGCGGCATCCGTTTCGCCATGCGGCGTGTATGACGTTCATCTCGAGCATCATGTTGTCGTACATGAAGTCCGCCAGGTGCTCAGAGTTGGCGATGATACCGCCGACCTTCGCAGCCGCGAGGAAGACGTATTCCGGTTTTTCGGCCTCAAAGAAGTCGTTTACGGCCTGCTGGTCGATGAGATCGAGTTCCGCATGGGTTCTCGTTATGATGTTTGTGTAACCCTGGCGCTTCAGCTCGCGGACGATTGCGGAGCCAACCATACCGCGGTGGCCCGCCACATATATTTTTGAATCTTTATCCATCATTTTACGATTCCTTTCTCGAGGAACTCCGCAAGATTTGTTCGTACATGGTCGCCCGCGCGCTCTACCGCCACCTTCGCCATATCTGCGTCTACCATAAGATTGACAAGCTGCTCAAAAGATGTCTTTTTGGTAGGATCCCAGCCCAGTTTACGCTTTGCTTTGGATGGGTCACCCCATAGATTCACCACATCCGTCGGACGATAGAAATCCGGCGACACCTCTATCACCACTTTGCCTGTAGCTTTGTCGATGCCTTTTTCGTCGGCTCCTTCGCCAATGAATTTAAGCTCGATGCCGGCACGGCGGAAAGCGTACAGGCAGAATTCACGTACGGAATGCTGCTCTCCGGTAGCTATCACGAAGTCTTCAGGCTCAGGCTGCTGAAGTATGAGCCACATACATTCTACATAATCCTTGGCATATCCCCAGTCGCGGCGGGAAGAGAGATTGCCGAGATACAGTTTCTCCTGTTTCCCCTGTGCGATTCTTGCGGCGGCGAGCGATATCTTGCGGGTTACGAATGTCTCGCCCCGACGCTCGCTCTCATGGTTGAATAATATTCCCGAGCAGGCGTACATGCCGTAAGCCTCGCGGTATTCCTTCACAATCCAGAACCCATATAGTTTGGCTACGGCATATGGACTGTAGGGATGGAATGGTGTATCCTCGTTTTGGGGCACCTCCACCACTTTTCCATAGAGTTCTGATGTAGACGCCTGATAGAATCGGCAGGTCTCGGTGAGACCGCACTGACGTATGCCTTCGAGCAGTCGTAAGACGCCGGTGGCGTCTACGTTGGCTGTATACTCGGGAGAATCGAAACTGACCTGCACGTGGCTTTGTGCGGCCAGGTTGTAGACTTCGTCGGGACGCACGCTGCCGAGCACCTTGATTACCGACATCGAATCTGTGAGGTCGGCGTAGTGCAGGTGAAACTGCGGATGTCCTTCAAGATGGGCTATCCGTTCGCGGAAATCCACCGACGAGCGACGGATGGTTCCGTGTACGTCATATCCTTTCTCTATCAATAGTTCGGCAAGGTATGAGCCATCCTGGCCCGTAACGCCTGTGATCAGGGCTGTTTTCATTTTTAGTCTTCAGTCTTTAGTCTTAAGAATGCGCACAAGCCGCTCAGGAAGAAGGCGTGCTTACCACATTGTATTCTCATTCATACATATATAAACGTCAATTCTTTGGATTTATTGAGTGGATGAGTTGATGAGTCAAAGAATTGAATGGCAGGTGATTTTATTTGAATTCAGGGATACTGTCGGGGTGGAAAGTGACTGATCGCGATACCGGATCGGAGGCAAGAAAATAGCCGAGTACCCGACGGCCGGAAAATAAGAAAGGTCCGTTGCTGTCGTTCTGAAGAGCTTCCAGATAATCATGCATCTCGCGAGATATGGGTGTGACCATCACGGTCATTACATCGCCGTCATACAGGACCTCGTCGTCGTCTTCCTCTTCCGTGTCTTTACGGCTCGTCATTGTGAAGAAGGTATTGACGCCATCTGAGGCCGTACGGTCGTCCTGTTCCTGCCAGGAATATATCTCGCCGTTTCGGTATAGTTTCACCCAGTAGCAGTCGCCTGTATCTGCGGGGTTATCAAGATAACGGACCTGGAATACCGCCACCTTATCGTAGGGCATGCTGATCCAGTTGAATTCAGCATCCACGATTTCCGTAGCCTCATACATCGTGGTCTCCATGGCATACTCGTTTCCGTCACGCACTACAGTCAGGCGATAGCGGTGGCCCGGAATGCCGGGAGTCGGATCGGTGAAGAAGCCCTCATCGTCAGTATACAGATTATATTCAACGTCATCCGTAAGGTCGGTGATGACAACGGATGCATCGGTAAGATAATTGCGATCCATCGGTTCGTCCATCGGCGTCGTAAGAGTGATTCCTATCTTCGATCCATCTGACGTCAATGTCCCTTCGATTACAGTGAGAGGCTCGATGTCATGGTATTTGAAATCGAGATTCTTCTCACAGGAAGTTAATATAATGCATAGTGCACTGAGGAGAATGCATAATTCAGAATTCATAATGCATAATTCAAGACGACAGAAAAGCTTTTTGTAAATCATATGAACCGTATGGCTTGAATATTAAACAATAAACAATGAACAATAAACAATGAACAATAAACAATAAAACCGTCTAAAAGCTTAGGGTGTATGAGACTGATGGCACGAGTCCATACATGGCATACTGCACGGCCTGCGTGCCGGAAGGCTTATTGGGATCGTCGCGGAAATAGACTACATACGGATTGTAGCGGCAGTAGGCATTGTAGAGTCCGAATGCCCATTCGTAGGTGAATCGCGGTCCTTTGTGGATGTATGTAGCCGAAAGGTCAAGCCGATGGGTGGGAGGTGCTGAGTATGCGTTACGTTTAGAGTAATAATAGCAGGTCTCTCCGGCAATTTCATATTTTACGTCCGGGACCGTCAGCGGTTGTCCCGAAAGGTATATCCATGATCCGGAGATATTCCACCGGTCGTTGATGCGGAAGATAGCGGTGACCGCTATGTCGTGGCGACGGTCGTTGGATGCGTCATACCATCGCCCGTCATTGATACCTGGTATTCGGGTCTGGGTGTGGGAAAGGGTATATGCCACCCAGCCTGTGAGGCGACCGGCGCTCTTGCGCAACATAAGTTCCAGACCGTAGCTTCTCCCCTTGCCTCCAAGAATTATGTCTTCGAGCGCTATATCGGAGAATGAAGTCTTTCCGTCCTTGAAGTCGTAGACATTGTCGATGTCTCTGTAATACACTTCTGCCGACCAGTCGAAGGCACCGCTTTCCGTCATTCCTGCATAGCCTACAGCATACTGAAGTGCCTGTTCCGGCTTGACGATTGCTGAGGTCAGCGCGTATCGGTCGAAAGGAAATGATGTCGAAGAGGAGCGGATTGCGTGGAGATTCTGAGATGCCGAGCCTACTCCTGCCTTGATGTTATGGAGGTCGGATATGTTGTATTTGATGTTGACTCTCGGTTCGATGCCTAAATAATCCTTTGCCTGGAACTGGTTCGGTTTGTCATATGAGGATATGTAGCTGTGGAAGCAGGGCGCCGAAATCACGGATGTCACGTTGAGCCTGACTCCGGCCGTGAGATCGAACCGGCTGGCAAACCGTCCGTTATAGTCAACCCAGAATGCATTGTCTGCCAACGAGCGGATTTCCTTTTCAGTGATGTAGTTAAGTTTCCATTCCGCCGATTTGACCCGGAGCAGTTCGGAGCGGAAGCCGGCGTCGAGCGAGTGATTTTCCGCCGCCTGCCAGTGCATCTTCTCTGCCAGTGTATAGTTGTGGATATAGGTCCACATTGTCTGGTCAAGATCCATTATGTCCATCGACATTTTAGGCTCGAAGTGTGTGATGCTCCCCGTGGTGGTGAATGTAAGATGGTCGGAGGGGCGTGCGGTCCAGTTGATCGAGGCTCCGAGGTTGCCCCAGTAAAGACCCATCAGGTCTGCGACCGCCATGTTGTCGTGGCTGAGGAAGAAAGAGGCATCCACCAGATGGGACTGCGAGGGACGGAAACGTAGTTTCGCCGTTATGTCGTAGAAATTCATCACTGTGCTGCGGTATTGTGGCACCATCTTGAGGAATGCGTCGACATAGGAGCGACGTGCCGTCATGGCAAAGGAGAGTTTGTCTTTGACTATCGGACCTTCCGCCTTGAGTTTCGCGGCTAAGATACCGACAGTCAGTGAGCCATGGTAGGTCTGCATGTCGCCGGGCATGAGTGTAGTCTCGAGCACTGAAGAGGTAGCGTCGCCATATGAGGTAGGGAAGGGGCCTTTGAAGAGAGTTGCGGAGCCGAGTGCGTCATCGTTGAATGTCGAGAATATGCCCATTACGTGGGAAGGGTTGTAGAGGGATATTCCGTCGAGCGACACGAGGTTCTGATATGCACTGCCGCCGCGCACCTCGAAGCCTCCGCCTCCGTCGCCCTCGCTGCGCACGCCGGGGAGCAGGGAAATAGACTTAATTATATCGTTTTCGCCGCCAAAAGAAGGAAGTCTGGAGAGTTGGCTCAGTTCCAGCCGTTCAGTTCCGATCCTGACATTTTCTATTCGCTGACGGGCTGAATTTCCAGTCACCGTCACCTCCTCCAGTCTATTTTCAGTTATGGAGTCGGCCGGCGCGGAAGCGGCCATTGCCGCAGCCGGGCCCAAAGCCAGCATCGCAGATATAATCGTCTTCTTCACCATGCAAAAGATTTTGAGACTGCAAAGTTACAATTTTTTCTTCGTATATTATCCCTATGTGGTAATTTTGATTCATGTATTTGCAATACAGAGTCTCACGCAGGGAGCGGTGGGGAGGTGGGAGCGCTTGGGCTGGAGTGGGGGTGACTGTACTAAGGAGACTGGGAAGCCTCCTACCCATAGATAGACAGCGCAACTCATGGGTCGGCGCAGCATATGGGACGGCGGTTTCCTAACCGCCGAGCGTTCTCTTGGGATTGTCCCGGTAATAAAATTCTGCAAGGGGTTTGTCGAAAGGTGAAAGGGAAATCAGATCCGCCCCCATTCTCTAATATTACCATCTGACTACGTACAACTTCCAACTACAAATTGTTGCAATCGTGCTTCATTCCGGTTGCATTTGTTGCATAGCTGTTGCAGGATATTTCATAGTGATAAACAATCAGTTAAATGTGATTTTCAGGGCAGGAAAAAGCTTGTTTTTTCTGTTATAAAGGTATAAATTTGCAGAGCAAAACAGAGATCACAAGAAACAAAAATCACATTTAAAACTTCCCGACTATGAACCGCAACTCATTCGCAATCGCGTCCCTCTCCCTTCTCGCAATAGCATTCTCATCCTGCAGCGCAGACGAGGAACTCGACAACCTCTCCACCCCCGCCGCAGCAAGCGACGCCATCGTATTCCGCGTAGACAACGCCTCGGTAGAGCGCAGCGCCGGCGCCCGCGAGATCAGCACCCCGGTCACCGACTTCAAGGTATCGGCCATCGACGGCGGCAGCGAATACTTCGGCTCCCCCGTGAGCGTGTTCTCCACAGGCGGCTCATGGACCTCATCAGACAAGACCTACTGGCCCGCAGACCGCGCCCTGACATTCGTGGCCTTCGTGGATCAGAACCCATACGGAAACTCATTCGAGATAACTGAAGGCACCGCCACCTTCACCGACTACGAGGTGCCGGCAAAGGTAGCCGACCAGACCGACCTCATGTACGCCGTTGCCAAGGACGTACGCAAGGAATCCTCCCGGGATGGCGTCAGCCTCCGCTTCCGCCACGCCCTGGCGCAGGTTAGCTTCACCGCCCAGAACAACAGCCCCGTCTATGAGAGCATCGAGATCCTCTCGATCGAGCTCGGCGGCGTGAAGGGCAACGGCACCTACACTTTCCCGCAGACATCGACAAGCGCGAGCTCCAGAGGCGAGTGGACTATCGACTCCAATGCCGCCGACCGCTCCTACACCATCGACAACCCCGGCGTGACGCTCGGCTCATGCGGCTCCACCTGCAGCGGCGAGAAGGTAAGCGTAAGCGGCGCATCCCGCTCCGAGGGCGACAACGTGATGTACATGATCCCCCAGGAGACAGGAGAGAACGCCTACATCAAGGTGAAGGCCCGCATGACGCTGAAGGACGTTCCGGGTGCAAGCTACGAGACAGAGGAGATCATCCCGGTAAGCGGCGAATGGCAGGAAGGAAAGAAATACAGCTACAACATCGCATGGAACGCCACTCCGATCACCTTCGACGTGAAGGTATCCAACTTCCGCGAGGTAAGCGTTACGGCTGAGTGATTGACGTTGGACGTTATACGTTGTACGTTGAGAGCTGAAAGTTGACAGTTTGAAATGTGATATAAAGTTTGAAATGTGATATTAAAATAGATTAAATGTGATTTTTTATATAAATTGACTTACAAAGTTCTGCGGACGGCCGCCTGTGAAGGTAGCCGTCTTTTTCTTTTGTATATATCGGAAAAAAGAAGGGGGAAATTTTGTGGTTTCGGATTAATGCGCTATATTTGTGGGAAAATAGACGCAGATGAAATTATTTAAGTTTTCAGTCTTCAGTTTTCAGTTTTCAGAGATTGCCGAATCGGGTCATCAGTCATCAGTCTTCGGTCTTAAGAAGACTTGTGCATGGGGTTTTGGAATCGCTGCAGGACTGGCGGCGTTGACTCCGACGGTGAAGGCGCAGGGTGTAGGAGAGGTGAATTCCGCCGATCCTCTTGCTCCGGGCTATATATATCGGGCTTCGAGGATGCTTTCTACGGGAAATCCGCTCGGTGCCCGGGATCAGGCTGCTGCCAGCATGGATGATTTAGATTTCCTTTCGGCGGAGCAGCGTGCGGCATGGCTGGCCGCCGAGGGATGCGCGCTTTTCGAGCGCGAGGATGAGTCGTGTGTGGATGTGCTGACCCGTCTGGCAACGGAGTATCCGGCTTCAGAGAAAGCTACGCAGGCGTTGCTTACTCTGGGAGACTGGTATTGGTATCACGCATTCTGGCACGAGGCTATCGAATGGTATTCGAAGGTGGATATCAGTCGCCTCGGTGATGGACAGCGTTGTCTCTACAGCTATCGGAAAGCACTGGCCTATCTGAAATGCGGTCTTCCTGAGAGCGCTGCCCCGTTGTTTGCATCCATAGCGAATGATCCGGAATATGCACAGGCCGCCAAATACTACTTAGCCTATATCCATTACCTAAACAAGGATTATGACACGGCCTACAGCATGATGCAGGAAGTGGCTTATTCCAATGATCAATTATCAATGATTAATGATCAGTTGCCTTTTGATGGATCAGGAGTGGCTGAAACAGAGAATGGAGAGCCGACAGTCACCACACGAGGACGGAAGAAGACCGGTAACTCCACCCCCAACAAAAACATTTCGCGGCTGAATCTCGCCCGCCCGCAGAAGCAATATGTATCGGACGGGATCGAGCCTTTCTACTATATGGCGCAGATAGAATACCTGCGCGGTGACTATGACGACGTCATAGATCACGCCTCAACCATAATGACGAAAAATCCGGTAGAGGAACTCCTTCCGGAACTTCACCGTATAATGGGTCTCAGTCATTTTAAGAAAGGAGAATATGCGAGCGCCAGGCCCTATCTCGAGGAGTTCGTGCTTGAGGTGGAATCCCCCAACGATGATGCCCTCTATGCGTTAGGAGCCATGCAGTATGCCGACGGCGACCTTGCGGATGCTGAAAAGAACCTGAGGGGTCTCACCGACCGCAACAACGACCTGGCGCAGGGCGCATATCTCTACCTCGGCCAGATAGCTGAGCAGAAAGGGGATATGAACGCTGCTGCCATGGCTTTCGCAAAAGCCGCCAACATGGCTTTTGACCGGAATGTGGCTGAGACCGCATCCTACAACCACATAGTGGCTCTCACAAAGGGTGGTAACGCTCCCTTTGCAAGCAATATAACCATGTTGGAGGCATTCTTGGAGAAATATCCCGACTCGCGCTATGCCTCGGAAGTGCAGGAAAGTCTTGCTGCTGCATATTTCTATGAGCACGACTATCATAAAGCATTGAATTCCATCAATAAGGTAAGCAATCCCTCTAAAGCCACACTTGGAAGCAAGCAGAAAATACTCTACAAGCTGGGCACGAGCGAGATCACGACGGGAGCCCTCGGTGCCGCCGCCACTCATCTAAGGGAAGCCGCGGACATGCGCGACACGAATTCCAAGCTTGCCTATGAATCCCGTCTATGGCTCGGAGAGGCTCTCTACGCCTCAGGCGACTACAAGGCCGCCGGAGCGGCCTATACATCCGCCCTGAGAGGTGACCTGACACCGGACAACCGCATCACCGCACGCTATGGACTTGCCTATTCGCAATTCAAGATGCAGGACTGGAGCGAAGCCCAGAAGAATTTCGCCAATGTTGCCGAAAGCAGTTCCGCTCCGTCCAACATGAAGGCCGACGCCCTTTTGCGCGACGCCGACTGTCTGCTATACACGGGCGACTATCAGAAGGCAGCCGCCAAATACCTGCGTGCATCACGCGAGGGAGCAGGAGATGCGGACTACGCTGCATTCCGTCATGCCGTGGTGTCTGGCGTGATAGAGGGCACTGACTCCAAGATGAAGAAGCTCAATGTTTTCCTTAAGGAGAAACCGAATTCTAAATGGACATCGGAGGTGCTCTTGGAGGCCGGTAAGACTATGGCCGCCCTCGATATGCCTGACAAGGCGGCGCCATATTTCGACCGTCTGACCAGAGAGTATCCTAAAGACAATAAAAGCCGTGCGGGCGCACTTTCGCTCGCCCTCGCCTATATGAAGCAGGGAGAGACTGAGAAGGCCAAGACAGGCTATATGGAGATCATTCGCAGCTGGCCTACGAGCGAGGAGGCGTCGATAGCCAACGACGACATGCGCCGCATATGCGCCTCCGACGGCAGCCTGATCGAATACTCAAGGTTTCTTGCCGGGATCGAGGGAGCTCCTAAAATAGATCCCGACGAGATGGATGCCATCACCTTCGAGGCTGCGGAGACAGCCTATGCCGCCGACCAGTCGAATACGGCAAGGCTCGAGCAATATATTTCCGACTTCCCCGACGGCCGCTATCTCGCCAACGCCCTCATGGATCTCGCAGAGGCAGCCGACAGCGAGGGGGATGCCTCGAAGACTCTCATCTACCTGGAAAGCTTGCTTTCCAAACGCGGCGATTCGCCACAGGTGCCAGCGGCCCTTTTCATGAAAGCCGATATTCTCGAAAACTCAGGTGATCTTAGGAAAGCCCACGACAGCTATCTATCTCTTGAGCTGAGGGGCGGAGCGGAGTTCGCTCCGGAAGCAATCGCCGGAGTAATGCGTACCACTTCCGACGCGCACCAGCGTACGGAATATGCGCGCCGACTCCTCTCGATGGGGGGTGTCACTGCCGAGGATGCCGAGGAAGCCCGCTATTACGAGGCTTCCGGACTTCTCCACAGCGACCGGAGCCGGGCTGGGGCAGATGCCCTTAAGAAACTCGCCGCATCGCCCAACACACTGTCGGGAGCAAAAGCGGCCGTCGAACTCGGCGACTGGTATCTGGAACAGGGAGATATAAAGAATGCGCTATCCACTCTCGAGGCCTTTACAGACGCGGGATCCGTACATGCCTACTGGCTGGCGCGCGGTTTCATATCGCTTGCCGACGCGTATCATGCCGACGGCAACGACTATCTTGCCGTGGAATACCTCAAGAGCCTGCGCGACAACTATCCGGGCGATGAGAGAGACATAGCGAAGGCCATAGAAGCCAAGATCAGTGAGTATTCTAAGTGAGGTTGTCAGGTTGTGAGTTGTAAGTTATAAGTTGTCAGATTAAAATATCAAACTGAAATATATGATGAAGAGAAGCTTCTCCCGACATATACTTGCATTTGCGGCCGTTGCGGCGATCACCGTCACAGCGTCGGCGCAGAGCATCACTGAGTCAGTGACCGTAGAGGGTAGGTACACCCCCGATATCATTCCCGCCGACAGGCTCGCCCTGCTCCCGGCGCCCATCTCGCTGTCGGCACCGGAATCTCCCATGAGCTACGACCGCAGGGGTGTGACGGCAGCTTTCGCGCCTGATGCTCTCAGCATGCCTGCCACGGGATGGCGGTCTACAAAGGCCTACGACACCTCACGCGGATATGTAGACCTGTGGTTGGGCAGCTGGCTAAACTCATCGCTTTCCGCAGGAATCGCGGCCATACGGAAAGATGACACTCGCCTCAATGTCTATCTCCAGCATAATTCCACAAGCCTATGGCAGGCATGGAAGGGCGATGAAGGCAAAAAGATCCATGCAGCCGATTACCGCATCCGCTATGATGAAACCATTGGTGCGGATATGCGCCATCACGTGGGTGGAGCAGGAATTCTAACCGCCGGAGTGCAGTATCATCTCGGATATTTCAATTACTACACAACAGCCACACAAAGCCTGGTGGATGATCACGAAAAGGCCCCGACGCAGACGCTCAACGATATCCATGCGAGTGTAGGGTGGGTAGGTGAAAGGCATAACAGGCTGACCTATTCCGCCGACGCCGATGTAAGGTATTTCGCCTATAGGAGCATGTATCTTCCGTTGGTTGAAGGTTTCCCTCCCTACAGGCTGATACAGACACAAGGAGAAAGAGAGACTGCCGTCAATATCGGAGGGGACATCAAATACAGCCTCGATGACAGTTCCGGCAACGGATCGGCAATCGGAACCGGACTCAGATATTCGGGAGTGCTGAATTCGATAGGCAACAACGTGAACCGAGTGGAGGCTACTCCGGGCTATAAACTGACGGGAAGAGACTATTCCGTACGCTTCGGTGTCAACCTCGCAGTGGTAGACAATGGCAGTAAGACACGGTTCAGGATCGCTCCTGACGTAACGTTTTCCATCCGCAAGGGTTTCACGGCATTCTCGGCTTCAATCGGGGGGGGCACTCATCTGCGTACCCTCGCTTGGATGCATCAGATGGACTATTATTCCAATCCTGGAATCGGTTGCCATGAAGCGGCATATTCACCGATCGACGCAAGTCTCGCACTCCAGCTCAATCCCGGAGGGCGATGGACATTCGGCCTGGAGGGAAAGTGGACGACGACACTCGACGAGACTTTCGGCGGCCTTTATCAGGCTTTGCTGAACAATAATCTGGCTACTATCGGGGTCTATCCCGTCTCCGGACGCATACATGGCTTCAGCGTGGCTGTGAACGCGGGATATGAATTCTGCCGCTATCTCGCACTTAAAGGGAAGGGAAGCTGGCAGCCGCAGAAAGGATCTACCGGTATCCTGAACGGTTTTGACCGTCCTGAATTTACCGCCGTCCTTTCGGCAGAGTCTTCACCGATTGACAGACTTTCGCTTAAGCTCGACTATCGTCTGAGGGCAAAGAGACTTCTTCTGCCGGGGAATATGAGCCGGCTCGACCTGTCGGCCGACTACCGCATCACAGACAGAATATCCGTCGGTGTGGAACTTGGAAATCTCATGAACAGGCACGAGGAGTTCCTGCCGGGGCTCCCGATGGAGGGATTCAACGCCATGGGGGGAGTTCAGATAGTGTTTTGAGCCGCGAGTCTCCTGCAGATAGGAAACTGAAAGGGGGGATCGATTGTTAGGATAATAAAAACGAAATCAGATATATGAAACATAAGGAAAAAAATAAAATTGAGGAAACGCTCACCCTTGAGTATTCCAACGAGGATGACCGTGCCTACGGACTCGCCGGCATGGCTATCTCGCTTGCCGCGCTCGATGCCTTCGACCGGATTGCGGAGGTCAGCCTCGACGGCGATGACGATACGATGGTAGAGTTCTCCAACGAATATTACTTCTCGGGGAGTCCTTCGATCTCTCCTAAGAGTACATGGGACAACCTTGTGCAGAACTTCCATATTACCGCCTCGATGGTGATCAGCAACGTAATGTCGCGCTCTATGGTGAGAATGCACCGCGATGTTCCGGTGGACGTGCTCGGCGCGCTTCACGACGAAATACTGCGCGAGGGTCGCGACAGCTGCGGCCTTGAAGACGACGAGATCGACGCGCTCTTCAACCGTACGCTGAGCTATTCGCGCCGTATATTCGCTAATCCGCGTCTGCATCCGGCCATCGACGAGTTCGCCCGAATCATATCGCGGAGGCGTACGCTCAGTGGAAATGAGATAAGGGATGAGCTGCGATTGCTGCAGATTATTTGAGTCTTAAGTCTTAAGTCTTGAGTCTTGAGTCTTTAGATGAGGACGTTTCACCTTGCGACAAACCTGCTGTAGAATCAGGAATGGATAATGATATGACTATTAGAGGGTTGCAGGGGGAAGTGGACCGATGGATCACAGAGATCGGAAAGGGATACTTTCCTCCACTGGCCAATATGGCGATACTTACCGAGGAGGTCGGTGAGCTTGCCCGCGTCATAGTGCGCAGGTACGGGCCTCAGGTGGCCAAGGCTACCGATCTTGACCGTAATCTTGAGGAGGAACTTGCCGATGTGCTCTGGGTTGTAGCCTGCCTTGCAAACCAGACGGGTGTGGATCTTACAGCAGCATTCCGTGAGACCCTGCGGAAGAAAACGGAGAGGGATAAGGATAGATTTTTAAAGATTAATTTAAAAGATTAGAAGAATTGAGATTATTCATGATGTATCATGATTAAATCCGAGATATATAACAAGTTAACAACGATATGGAAAAGAACGCGATTATCGAGTGCGTGCCTAATTTCAGCGAGGGACGCGACAAAGCAAAGATAAAGGAAATTACTGACGCTATACAGAGCGTCGATGGTATAAGCCTTCTCGACGTTGATCCCGGAGAGGCTACCAACCGTACGGTAGTGACTTTCGTAGGAGCTCCGGATGCAGTAGTGGAAGCCGCTTTCCGTGGCATTAAGAAAGCTGCCGAGGTTATCGACATGACTGCCCATCACGGCGCGCATCCTCGTATGGGTGCCACAGATGTATGTCCGCTCATCCCGGTTGCAGGCATCACTCTCGAGGAATGCGCGGATCTCGCCAGAAAGCTTGCGGAGCGTGTGGCAGATGAACTCAAAATACCGACATACTGCTATGAAGCGGCAGCCTTCCGTCCGGAGCGTAAGAACCTCGCCGTATGCCGCGAAGGAGAATACGAGGCGCTGCCCAATAAGATGGGATCGGAAGAAAAGGGTCCGGACTTCGGCAACCGTCCCTATGACGAGGAAGTGGCTAAGACAGGAGCAACCACAATAGGGGCCCGCGACTTCCTGATCGCCGTAAACTTCAACCTCAACACCACCTCGACACGCCGCGCCAACGCGATTGCATTTGACGTGCGGGAGAAAGGTCGTCCGATGCGTGAGGGAGGAAAGGTGACAGGTAAGCCCGTCAAGGACGAGAACGGCAAGCCGGTGATGATACCGGGTACACTTAAGGGCACGAAGGCCATCGGATGGTATATCGACGAGTACGGTATAGCACAGGTATCGATGAACATCACCGACATAGCCAAGGTGCCGCTTCATGAAGCCTTCGACGAGGTATGCCGTAAGGCCGACGCGCGCGGCGTACGCGTGACCGGAACAGAGGTCGTAGGTCTGGTGCCTAAGCGTACACTCATCGATGCCGGAAAATACTTCCTTCGCAAGCAGCAGCGCAGCTGCGGTATTCCAGAGGAAGAAATAATACGCATAGCCGTGAAGTCGATGGGTCTTGACCAGCTGTCGCCTTTCGATCCGAAACAGAAAGTGATAGAATATATGATTGCCGATGACTCGGCAAAGAAGCTGACCGATCTTACGGCCCGCGGTTTCGCAGAGGAGACCGCATCCGAGTCTCCGGCTCCCGGCGGAGGCAGCATATCTGCCTATATGGGCGCTCTCGGAGCAGCCCTGGGCACAATGGTTGCCAACCTGTCAGCCCACAAGGCGGCATACGATGACAGATGGGAGGAGTTTTCCGACGTAGCCGAGACCGGGCAGATGCTTATGGATGAACTCTTAGGACTCGTAGACGAGGACACAGAGGCCTTTAACCGCATCATGGCGGTGTTCGCTATGCCTAAGAAGACCGACGAGGAGAAAGCCGCACGTGCGTCCGCTCTCGAGGCCGCCACGCTATATGCTACTCAGGTGCCGCTGAAGACAATGAAGAAGGCTTATGAGGTGTTTGACGTAGTGGAGAATATGGCGGTCGAAGGCAATCCGGCCTCTGTTACCGATGCGGGTGTAGGAGCTCTCGCGGCGCGCGCTGCAGTACGTGGAGCCGGGCTTAACGTTAGGATAAACGCTGCCGGCCTCAAGGACCGTGAGACGGCTGATTCACTCGTGGCCGAAGCCGCCGAGCTTGAAAGGCTGGCCGAGGAAAGGGAGGCTTCTATCCTCTCGATCGTGGGCTTAAAGATAAAAGATTAATTATTAAAGATTAAAGATAAATAGCCGGCAGAGATGAATTCTTTGGCCGGGAGATGTATGAGACGCGGTGTGTCGATCATGGCCACCGCGTCGCATCTTTCTGTGGCTATATCAAGTTCATGGGTGGAGAAGAGGATGCATTTTCCCTGCTCGTGGGCGAGCCTGCCGAGAAGATCTACAAGGTCGTAGCGGCTGGGCATGTCGAGGAATGACGTGGGCTCGTCGAGCAGGATTATGGGCGTGTCTTGGGCGAGTGCGCGGGCTATCATCACGCGTTGGCATTCGCCGTCGCTCATTGTGTCGAGGGTGCGCTGCGCGAAGTCTGTCATTCCTACGTCGGCAAGTGACCGCATCACAATTTCCTCGTCTTCCTTCTGCATACGGCCTATCCAGTTGGTGTAAGGGGCGCGCCCCATCGCCACTGCGTCGGCACATCTCATGGAGGGAATGCGTGTGCGCTGTGTGGATACGAAAGCGAGAGTGCGGGCCAGTCTCGCCGGGGAGAGCGAGCGGAGATCATGGCCGTCGAGAAGGATGGAGCCCGTAAATTGTGGATTTAGACCCGCAATGGCGCGTAGCAGAGTGGACTTGCCGGTACCGTTGCGGCCAATGAGGGATGTAAGGGTGGCTTTCGGAAATGCCGTGTCGGCATCGGAGAGGAGGATGCGGGATTTGTAGCCTAATGTGATATTATCTAATGAAATCATGATTTAGTCTTGAGTACTACGAGGATCACTACGGGGATGCCGAGGAGTGCCGTGATGGAATTGATTGGGAGCGTCAGCATTTTTGAGATTACGTCGCAGAGGAGAAGAATGGCGGCTCCTGTGAGGATAGTGCCGGGCACGAGTATGCGATGGTCGGAAGTATGGCAGATCATACGGGTCACATGAGGCATAGCAAGCCCGATGAAGCCGATGGGGCCGCAGAAGGCGGTCACCGTGCCGGCGAGCAGGGTGGTGGAGAGAAACAGGAGGGTGCGGGAACGCCTGATTCCGAGTCCCATCGTACGGGCATATTCCTCTCCGAAAAGCAGGAGATTGAGAGGCTTTATGGTTATGACTGCCAGCACCAGTCCCGCCGCTACGGCAGGGAGAAGAATCCAGAGTTGGGTGAGAGTTACGTCTCCTAGAGAACCCATGGTCCATATGACGAACGCTTTCAGCGACTCGTCGCGGCTTAGATACTGCAGGATCTGCACTACAGCGCTGATACCTGAGGAAAACATCATGCCGAGTATGAGGATCACCATTATATCCTTGATCCTCGATGCCAAGGTTCCGACGATCAGCAATACTATGGCGGAGCCTATCCAGGCCGCACCTGCGATACCGAGCGACGACATGGCGGGAGACATACCGAAGAGCGGCGCTCCCAGGAGGAATATCGCGACTCCCAGTGATGCGCCGGAACTGATGCCGAGCACGTATGGACCTGCGAGCGGATTGCGGAAGAGGGTCTGCATCTGCAGGCCGGATACAGATACGGCAGCTCCGGCGAGTAGAGCCACTATGGCCTTGATGAGGCGGATGTTGAGTACGATCCGCGCTACGGCAGGCGGGCAGTCTCCGCCTGTCAGGGCCCCCCATACCTGCGGAATCGGGATGGAGGTGGAGCCTACCGCGATGTCGATGGAGAAGAGGATGAATGTGGCTATTGAGAGTATTATGAAGATAAATCTGACGCGCATGGCTTGGAATAGTTAGATCAATAAGCGCATATCCGAACCGGAGGTTCGTGCACATGGACAAACATTTATTGGAGTTTCTTGTAGTAGACGGGGTCTTCTTCCACTAATTCGGGATGGAAGATGCCGACGAGGTCGCGGAGGAGGAGATCGGGATTGACTACCGCCGACTCGTAGAAGTCGTTGCCTCCAGCCTTGTTGGCGCGGAGAGTGTTGTTGTAGACGCAGCCGTTGCGCATGACGCGCGTATCCTTGAATTTCGGGCATTTCGCCGCGAGGGCGGCTCTGCTCTCCACCTGATCGGTGTTAAGCCAGAAATCGGCCTCTGAGGCCAGTGTATAGGCCTCCTCGATATCAATAGGCACCGACGAGTTGCCTGTCTTCTTCTTATAGACGTAGTCCGCGCCTGCGTCTTTGATCAGACGGGCCATATAGCTGTCGGCCGACGGCATGAACCATGAGTCGCCGTAGGGCACGTTGAGCATCACGGAAGGCGCGTCAATCACGGCGTCGGCCACCTTATCGCGGAGTGCGACGTATCTGTCGGCTATCGCCGTGTAAGTTTCCGCTCCCTTGTCCCTTTGCCCTATGATCTCGGCGATGGGAATCATCCATTCCGCTTTCCCGAGGGGAGACTGCTCCAGATAGTCGCCTATGTAGATGTAGGGAATCCTTAATTCCTTGAGTTTACCTTCCATTGAACTGGCGCCATTGACTCCGTAGAGGAGTACGATGTCGGGATCGGCTGAAAGGAGTGCCTCATAGTCGAAGTTGCCTTCATAGCCGATGTCGGCTATATCATCGCGGCGTTTTTGAATATCGGGATTGTTGATATAGTCGATGCCGGAAACGCCTACGATGCGGTCGGCGGCTCCGAGAGCGTCGAGCATCGCTACATGGGTGGATGATGTGGCGACTATACGCCGGGCTTCGCCGTCGAGCACCTGACCCTGAAAAGCGAGTGGAGCCTCGTCGCCATCCCGGGCGATGAAAAGTCTGGAAGCCACACTGTCGGCACCCTGCCAGGGGTCGGAGACTGTCAGGAGGGTACTCTGCGATCCATCCTTGCCGGTGATGGAGAAGCCGGAGGCCTCGGTAGGAGTGTATAGGGTCTCTGAGAAGTCTTCAAGATTGTCGGGGTGGGCCCGGTGGGGGGAGCAGGCGCTTAATAATGCGCAATTCAGAATGCACAATGCATAATAAAGGGCCGATTTAGCTATGGAGTATTTCTTTGTCATGACTGTCTTTTTTTTATTTATATAACGCTCGTGTCGGCTGATGAGTCTTCGAAAAGCTACTTCATGCGCGCGTGGACGAGTACGGAGTGCGCTGACTGCCTTGTCTACCAGGCGAGAGAGAGGAAGAACTCGAAGTTGGTGCCGGGCATGGGGCGTGAGAGTACGGACAGGTAGTCGGCGTTGAAGAGGTTGTTGACTGCGAGTTTAAGCTGGAGGGTGAGAGGGCGCTTCGGGAACCTCGGACTTACATCCTCAGCACTGTGTTGACTCCGGGGTTTGACCTTTCCTTCTGAGAAGAAGCGGAGGGTCTTCTCGAGGGAGAGGTTTGAGATGGAGTAGGCGGGGAGATCGCCCGTCAGTGTTGATGCGTTGCTTGTCATCGTGAAGCGTTCGGAGTAGTACATGCATTTATAGCCAAGACCCCAGCCGCGCCAGGATGCTCGTAGTGATGCGGAAGCCGAGTGGCGAGGGATATATGGCAGCTGCTTTCCGATCGACTTGTCGGCCTCGCTCATCTTTTCCCCGACATTTATAGATGGAGTCCAGGAGTAAGATGCGTTGAGGTCGAATTTCCAGTCGGTCCAGGGCGTATATGAGGCATCTCCCTTCAGTTCTATGCCATATGCGTGTACGCTCTTCACGTTGCGCGGAGAGAAGAATCCCTTGATCGTAGGGAGCCAAATAATCCAGTCGTCGATGCGGGAGTCAAACCAGGTGGCTGATAGACCGGCGGAGAACAGCTTGTTTTGAGAAGCCTCGAAGTCAAATCCGCAGTCGTATGTCCAGCCTCGTTCGTTTCGAAGGTCGGGGTTTCCTCCCGGCATGAAGTATAGGTCGTTGAGGGAAGGATATCTGTAGTTGCGGCTGCCGGAAGCTTTCAGTGTGAGACCCAAGAGCGTCTTGCCCGAGTATGTATTCAGAGCCTTCCAGTCGGCGAAGATGGCGGGGATAGGAGGAGTAGCGCGGTCGCCGTAAGTTTCCTCCCGGACAGTGGCTGAAACGCCCATTCCGTCAATCGGTTGCCATCGGGCGGTGATGGCTCCGCTCAGTTCAAGGCGTTTTTTATGGTACCCGAGGTCTGCTTCCGTTCCTCCTGTGACAATCTGGCGGTCGGTAGAGCATACGTTGTGGTGATTGGCGGTTATGGATGCCGTGAAAAGCCAACGGTCTGAAGGGAAGAAGTTGACGAGTGCGTTTCCGAAGAAGGTGTTGACCAGAGAACGCGAGCGTGTCATGGTTGACCATATGTCTTGTGTGAGTTCACGGCGGTAGTCATAGCCCATCCATGTATGGATGTATCCGGCGCGCAGGTCGATGTTCCACGTGGAACGGCCGTGTCTCCAGCCCGTTACGCCTCGGAGTGTGTTTTCTCGCTGTCGGTTGTCGATGCCGCGTTCCTCACCGTAATCAGTGGAGAGCATAGGGAGTTCCCTGTTGGAAGCCGTATACCATATGTTGAGCATAAAACGATCACCCTTTCTGGTGTCATAATACACTTCCTGAAGGATATGGAAATCCTTGAAAGAACCGGAGCGGTTCTTTTCCTTGGGATGGTATTGTCCTATGATATTGTGGTCATCATCGTAGATATTCAGTTTCTTATCGCGATTGACGTATGTGTAGTCGTTGGCGGAGGAAGAATATACCGCGCGGGTAGTGAATGCCCAGTGGCGATTGCTGTATGAGACCTTAAGAAACTCGTCGAATGTCTTGTATGAACCAATACCCTGCACATAGTTTAGCTCCAGCCCCTTGTCGAGTTCCGGCGCTGTGGCAAGTGAGATCGCTCCCCCGAGACCGCCTCCTGACTCACTGACCGAGGAAGTGCCGTGAAGCAGCGATGCCTTGTCTATGAAGAAGGAGGGTATAGTGGAGAAATCGGTCATGCCGAGCATCGGGCTGTTGATACGCATTCCGTTCCAGCTTACGTTGGTGTGTGAAGGTGACGTACCTCTGAAAGCTACTGTAGACAGAGTCGCCCGTCCGGCGTTCTTTACGAAAACCGATGAATTGAAGGTCAGGACATCGGCCATCGAGAGGGCTATGTTTTCCTTCAGTGCAATAGAGTCGAAGGTGGTCTTCTGCACGCCTATGTCCTGCATCGGACGGCGCGCTATGATGACGAACTCATCGAGTTCTACTGTCTCCTGATACTCAGGATCCTGTGTGGCTGCGTCAGAGACTCCGGCGGCAGCTATAATTGCCGCTGTCACCGCGAAGTGACGTATATGTTTTCGTGTGAGCTTCATGGGATATACCAGCAGAATGCGCCCGGATTTATACCGGCGTTGAAATGATCGATGAGCTTGCCATCTCGGGAATAGCGATAGATGATGCCGTTTTGCTGGTAGTCTATCGCGTCGGCTACATAGATGTCGCCCGATACGGGAGCTACCGTAAGACCGTAGTAAAGGGTGTCGCCGGCTTTCAGAAGCGGAGCGGATGGAGGAGCGGAGGCAGTCACGTCCATCTCCCATATGTCGTCATTGATCCAATAGAGTCTGTCTTTTTCACCGTTGAGGCAGATCTCCGAACATGAATCGCCAAGCGAGAAACTGAATTTATTCTCAATCTTGAATGTCTCGGCATCTATCTTGACAAGAGCCGGGGCCTCGTATCCGAAGGGGGAACCTTCGAATCCTCCGTCGGTCACGGTCCAGAGCTTCCCGTTGCAGTCGAGTGCAAGCGAATTGGGTTGTATTCCTACCTCAAGCGACGCCACGACCTCGTCGCTTCTGGTATCGATCTTAATGATGCGTTTCTGATAGCTCCAGCAGTTGCAGTAGACAAAGTCGCCGTAGCTGACCATCTGCTCCGTAGAGCCGCTGCCGGGTTTCATGTCGGGGACATCGATGTGCCCGGTGATCTGGTATGTCTGTGGGTTGATGATGGCTATACGGTTGTCCCAGAGCTGAGTCACATATGCTTTTGTATCACTGACGAAATGGATGTAGCGTGGGAAAGTGAGGTTCTCGATCCTTCCCTTTTCTTTCAAGGTTGTCGGGTCGATGGCGAAGATGACGTTGGAGTTGTTGACGACTATCCAGCCTCGATCTCCGTATATCGTCATCGACTGAGCCACGTCTCCGAGCTTCATGCCGTTGGCCTTGATGAATGCTTCGTCGGTCACTTCTCTCTTTTCCGGATTATAGATGGAAAGGGTGGCGTTGCTATATTGGAAATTGCCCTCGTTGAGTATGAAGAGCGTTCCGTCATCGCCATCGGGTGCAGGAAGGATCTCTCCAGGTAGGACTTCAGGATCGTCATTACGTGAACACCCGGTGACAGCCGGAATTACGCATGCCGTCAGGAAGAGTATCGCGCAGGTTAATGTGTGTTTTTTCATGGCAGTATATAATTTTCAGTTATGAATCATAGGTACGGCATTGTCGTCGGATCCGGTCATGAGGTCGTAGAAACCGAGCACCTCCGTCGAAACCTCACCGAGAGAGGCAGCCTTTGCGAGAACTCCTGTCTGAACCTTTACGAACGATATCGAATAAAGATCGACAGGATTGCCTTCCGGATCTACTGCGTCGGATATCCGGAACCGGTTGGCCTCAGGCATGTTTTCGAGAGCGATGGTATCCTCCCCCATGTTGTCGGCATATCCCCAGGCAAAAGGATTGTTGACCATAAAACCGGTCTGAGGGTCGGTCGTGGTCCTGTCTGCGAGTCGAGTGCCGGTAAGTGTATAGGAATCTTCCTTTATCCAGGCGGGATAATAGTAATCCTGCTTGTGGAAGGCTTTAAGATAGTCTATTGTTCCGGTATTGCCGAGGCAGTCTATCCATTCCACCGGCAGTCCCGGTGCATCGGGGCGGAAATACGTCACCGAATATCCATGTATGGTGGAGGGCTCATTCCAGTCGCTGCCTCGAAGTTCATACCATATGTCGTCGGGGAGGCCGTTGGAATTCGTGTCTTCCATTACGTATACGATGCCCGGTTCGCTCGACCCTCCTGTGCCTGTCGCATCAAGGAATGCGTTGCCGAACACTGCGAAATCGTAGTCGCCGTGGCTGTTGATCACCTCATGGTCGAACCCTACGGTGATGAATCCTCCAAATGTACCGAGCGACACGAACAGTTTTTTCTCCAGACGTTGCGTAGCCCATCGGGCAGCCTCGGCAGGATCGGTCATGTCGGAAGGCATTCCACCGGTCTGAGGGTCGTTGATGTACTGACCCGGTGCAGGAGTATACTCGAATACCTCCGTGGCATACCTGCTTGCGGGAGCGGCAGTGCGCACCGGCCCGCTGTCGCTTTCCTGAAGGTGACAGTCTGTCTCTATGGGTGTGATGTCAGAATCCTTGCCGCAGCCCCCAATGGATATTGTGGCTACGGCAAGGGAAAGAAAAACTGTATATTTAAGATGCGTCATCTTACGATCTTGATTGAGGAGTTTCCGGCTTTCACGACATAGACTCCGGCCGGTAGGGACGCGATAGAGAATAAGCTGTCGTCGCTTTGGAATACCTTGGTCCCCAGCGAGTCGTATACTGCGGCAAAACCTGTGCCGTTGAGCGTTACTGTCTTTGAGGCGCGATCATAGCTTATGGATGCATTGTCAGCGGCCACTATTTCGGCGGCACTTCCTACCGCCGGTGTGACACAGAGCTTGTCGAGGCAGAAGTAGAGTGGAGTGTTGGCTCCGTAGTCGCCTACGTCAGTGGTAGTCATTGTGAAGTAGATCTCATTTACAGTGCCGAGAGGAGTCAGATCTACGTATTTCCAGCCGCGTGCCGTGGTCAGGTCGCCGTTTGTGCATGAGGCGAGTGTTACGTCGACGGTCTTTTCCGTCTCGTCGGCAGCCACGCCGTGAATAGTCAGTGTGAGCAGATCATTATTTGTAAATGCACGAGCGTAGCCGTCGCCTAAAAGTACGGAATAGAATGTGTAGCTGTTGAGATTGATGTAGACGCTCTGCGGATCGTAGAGTTTGCCGTCGTTAAAGACCACATCTACCGGTCGGGCGCTCATGTAGGGGGAATAGAAGCCCACAAGGTAGGGCATGTCGGCGCTTACAGCGGGAGCTCCGAAATCGTCGAGCTTAACTGTACCGTCCTCATTGAGGAGGATACCACCTTCGGCCATGTTGCTCCATTGATGTTCGAGGGTATTGGCCGGCTGAGCGTCATCGGCGCTGTCGGATGCTGTGAAACCCCACCATGTATTCCAATCGGCAATGGCCGAGTGAAGGAAAGAAAAACACTGAGACTCGATGGATTCGGCATCGTCGTCGTATGTCCCGGTCCAGGAGCCGTTTTCGGCGTTAAACGTCAGTTCGGTTGTTGACTTGGACAGGTCGAGGATGATGGCAGACTGTTCTTCTGCATACGCGCAGCCGGCAACGAGTATAGCCGTTGCGATCGAAAGAAAAACTTTTCGCATATTGTTATTGATTAAGATGAATGGTCCCGTTCATTTAGCTCAATAAAAAAATTGATATTTTGGATCTCTCTTATGCTTCGGTAGGTTTTCTGACTTGTCCCATCAGCCTTGGCGCCTTCTCAAGTCTTTTAAGACTCAATGACTTGTGTGCCTTAGGCATAGGTCCCATCTTTCAGGGTACCGGGATTTACAGCAGCGGGTACTGTTCCGGACTCGCACCGGATTCCCTTTCCTTAGCATAATGTAGTAACAAAAATTTGCGATGTTTTGTTTTGAATGACAATCGGGCGTGACGGATTTTGCTTTCCGTCACGCCCGATATAATCTTTAGTATTTAATCTTTATACCAGCAGAATGATCCGGGATTAATTCCGACACTGAATTCGCCGAGTGGTTCGCCATCGGATGAGAATCGTAGGATGCGGCCGTTTTGTGTATAATCAATTGCGTCGGCCACGTAGACGTCGTCAGATGAGGGAGCGATTGTGAGGCCGTAATACCATGTTCCGTCGGTCTTGACGATTGGAATAGCGGGTAGCTGCTCTGCTGTCACGTCCATGCTCCAGACATCATTTTTGATCCAGTAAAGACGGTCTTGGGCAGTGTTGATGGTCATCTTAGAGCAGTAGTCGCCGAGATTGAATGTGAATTCCTTCTCTACGGAGAAGGTCTTGGCATCTATCTTTATGAGAGCGGGGGCCTCGTAGCCGAGCGGGTTGCCATCCCATCCTCCATCGGTCATGGTCCAGAGTTTTCCGTATTTGTCTACTGCGAGGGTCTTAGGCTGTATGCCTACTTCGAGAGAGTCTACCACCTTATCGGTCTCTGGGTCGATCTTAATGATGCTTTTCTGATAGCTCCAGCAGTTGCAGTAGACGTAGTCGCCGTATGATACCATCTGTTCGGTGGAGCCAGATGAAGCTTCCATTCCGGGAATGTCGATATAGCCGGTGATGCTGTATGTCTTAGGGTTTACGATAGCTATGCGGTTGTCATACTGCTGTGTGACATAAGCCTTGGTGTCATTGACGAGATGGAAGAAACGCGGTGACGTAAGTCCTTCGATACGGCCTTTCTCCTTGAGAGTCTCGGGATCGACTGCGAAGATCACGTTTGAATTGTTGACGACTATCCATGCTTTTCCGTCGGCAATGGTCATTGACTGGGCTACATCGCCGAGCTTCATGCCATTGGCCTTGATGAAGATCTCGTTCTCCACTGTCTCTGATGCAGGATTATAGACAGAAAGTGAGGCGTTGCTGTACTGGAAATTTCCCTCGTTAACTACAAACAGGACTCCATCTTCACCGATAGGGCGAGGAATAATCCCACCGATCGGCTCTTCAGGAGCATCTGATTTGGAACAGCTTGAGAGGGTTGCCGTAAGCGGGAACGTGATTGCTAGAGCCGCAGCGGCAGAAAGAAAAGAATTACGCATTGTTGTTACTGATTGGATGAATTATTCAGATTCTTCGAATAATTTAGTAACGTTGCGCATATGTGTTTTGTTTTTCTCTCCGTTATCCCCAAGAGTAGAGGTCTCTATTACGGAAATGCTTGCGCATCAGTTGGCGCCCCTGGAATCTGAGCTGAAGGCAGAAAAACAGGGAGATGAAACCGATTGGCATAAGGATGCATAGGGCTTGAATGTAGGCTTCGCCGGTAAAGACGAATATCAGGGTGGCGGCTACGAAGGAGAGGATTGACGTATAACCGCTATATTGGCTTAACAGCTTATACCTGCATATTTTATTAAGCAAATCCTTTGGCATATCGGGATCTTCGTTCGTCTGCTTCGTGACAGACCTTGAGAGGAGTGTATCGAAGGCGTAGCCGCATACGAAAGCTATTGCTAATCCGATTGTAAGGCCGATGGCATATTGTGTATTCAGATATGTGTCAAATCCTCCTAAATCCATAGCGGATGATATCCATGCCATGACAGCGAGCGCTCCACTTATGGCTGCCACATATATGGCTGCCATTATGATTCCGTGTATAATGTTCTTATTCATCATCGTTTTCTTAGTTAAATAAGTAAAAAATACGCATTGTTTTCGCATGCATTTGAAATCACTTAGAGCATTAAAAAGGCTGACTGATTAGATTTTCAAATCCACATACAAAAATAATAAATATTTTGCATTTAGTCAAAAAAATAGATTAAAAAATTTCTGCAAACTCTCTTTTGATATTGGATATACAGATATGCTACTTTACAGCAAATTTGAGGGTACTGATTGGTTTGTTTCTCATATATAGGGTTGCGATATAGAATCCTTTTGCCAATATATTAACCTGAAAAATACTGCCGGATTCTTGATAATGGTTTATATTTCGTCCTGAAAGGTCTGTAACAATGAGGGTGCATCCATCTGAATATCCGCCGATTGATATGGATCCGTCCTTAAATTTAAGAGTTGCGTTTGTGTCATCGATGCTTACTACCGAAGTGCTCATGTCTGATCGACTGATGACGGGACGAATGGAAAGTCCATCGTGTCGGCCATTTGAATATAATCCCATTTCTGAATCTGCGGGATTAAAGTGAAGCATCATAGATGAAGGGATGCCGTCTTCACAAAGAGTATTACATGCTGTGGCTGTCCAATACTCTCCTCTTAAGACGTCTATATCCACACCTCCATGAGGACTGAATGTCAAAGGAAGCAGGATGCTGTTGCCGTTGGGGCCACAGATATGCAAGCCGGATTTTGGGGTTATGGATGGATATTCCACGTATTCCGAGGTGCAGTATTCCATAAGTTCCTTCCAATCATCATTTGAGGGCATTTTCCATCCGTTGCTCCACCATACGCAAGCGGCGTCGTATTCGGTGCCTGATATCTGTTGTCCTATGTCGGTGACACTATAGGTGGCATGTCCTTGTGCATCGGTATACTCTTTTTCGAAGAACGCGTAATCATACCATCTGAAAATATCGCGAGGTTTGGTTTCTCCCCATGCGAAATATTGCCCCGGATCATATGGTGATTCAGCGCCTATGTTGCCTGTAGCCCACAGAGTGCCACTGGGAAGTCCGAGATCCACATAGCCGTACCCAGCTATCTTACCATCGGGGACACTGGGAGTCGGATGGTCAACGTTTTCAGAATAAGCGGCTAAAGCTACAAATATGAGCAATAGGATTGAGATCTTTTTCATAAAGAAATGTTTTTGTTTGGAATGAAAGAAAACCTTTTATTTAGATAACAATCTATTTAATGTTTCTATCACAGACTTCGACGCATCAACGAGACCATAACCGTAATTTCCTGACTTCGTCATAATCTCATACAAATGCCAAGATGAGTAAGCAGGAGCAGACATTCATGCCATGGCAGCGAGCGCTCCTCCTATGGCTACCATTATGATTCCGTGTTTAATGTTCTTATTCATCATATAATGTCTATAATTTCGCCAGGATCGGCATAATTTTATTTATTGCCCAAATTGAAGTTACACACAACATTAGGATAAACGCAAACCCTATTAGCGCTCTTGTTCTGTATCCTGCTTTGTAGAGATAATAGAAAAAATAGCAAAAAGCAAGAGCCATCATAAAGACCGCTACATAAGGTAGCCATGTTATTGAAGTAAGGATGTGGAAAGATATGAGTAGAAGTGCAAGTCCCGTAAACATGCATACGTATATCCAAGTTCGATATGGAATATATATTTTAGAAAGTAAGTTTTCCATAAACGTTCTCTATGATTTAAAAAGGTAAGTGCTTAATGATTTAAGAAAGCAAGCGTTTAATTAATTATGTTTGTTTCTAGTCAATAACCAGTTTATACCTCCAGAAACAAAGAGAAGGAATGCCCCGGATATGAATTGGATCGCCATGGTTGTGGGGGTGGAAACACCAACGATCCATTTGAAAGCAAGCATAAGAATTACTCCGACGGCGCATGCGACTAGGAAGATAGCAAGTGTGGTAATAAACCAAACAGATATCTCCCTGCCTTTATTGCAAGGATATTTTTTCATGATCTGCAGGATGATATTTGCGGGAGCCGTGAGTAGGAAGCCGATTGAACCAGATATATAAGCTAAGAAATAAGTTTCTGAGGAGTAATCGCAACTAAAGAACTCAGATAATATATGCAGAAATACACAAAGCAAAGCACCGCAAGCAACAGCTGATGTTGATATCAGTGTTACGATTAATCCTGTTTGGGTGTTTTTATTCATGGTGTTGGAATTTTAATGTTGCGTGAGTTATAGTTGTTTTTTTTCGTGAGTTTATAATTTAAATAGATTATAGTAACGATGAAAGAGTATAATATTTTCTTAACGATAGAATCAGAATATTATTATTTTTTTCTATTTTAATCATTCAAGTTTCGCATGTTACTTACGAGACTTGAATAAATGTTTAAATAAACATGTTCAAAAATATTTAAAGTATTTTATTTATCCATACTGCTACACATTTGACAATTCCGGTTGAACTTATTACGGCACCTCCAAGAGCATGATAGCCTACTTGCCGGAGATCAACATTCTTATTGACAAGATATTGTGTGCCTGCATTATGTATAGCTCCTATTATAGCTCCGGCTGCGTCTGCACCGATCCAAGCAGGAAGGGCACGTGTCTCCATAGAGTTTTCGTCCCACCAATCAACGGAGGCTTTGGCAATTCCTAAGATTTGACCCGAGAATTCACCTGCCTTCTCATCTTTGTCTTCATAATAATTTTCCCATTTTTTACATAATGTAGTTATTGTAACTTTTAATTTTGTATGATCTCCGTCTCTCCGATTAGAATTAACTGCAAATGTAAGAATTTTTAATAACGCTTCTTCCTGATGGTCGATTATGCCCTCCATGTATAATTTATGAAGATCAACTAATATATTAACGGTATTGTTTGAGCCATTCAACGTCTCATATACATTATCAGTTTGATAGAATCTGATATTTTCATTTAGAGAAGCTTTAAAAAACATTTTTTCGGATTCGCTGATTGGCATTTCTTCTACTGCCATTAGTTGTTTGGTGTGAATCTGTCTAAATAAAGCTGAATCATTACCAATGTATGGATAATCTTCTGATCGAGATTTTGCTATAGTACAAATGTTTTCCGCTACCTCCAGTAGTTCGTTGTGGAGTTTGCCTAAAGCTATATATTCATCAATGTTATTCACCTTATTCTTTGATGATGTGGTAGATTCTTCAAAATCTGCATTGCAAGAGATGCATAATAAGGTTAATACCATCAGATGCAATAGTTTTTTTACTCTCATATTAATGATGGTTGAATTTGTTATTTTTTTATGATAAGAATGATATTGTAAGAGGTGAGAAGATTGTCGTTAGTTCGGTTATGTAAAAGATGTAGTACTTTTTTTCAAAAGGTTCCTTCACCTTCCCAGCCGTCGCCTTTGATGAGAATGGAATGAGTAGAGGATGATGTAAGCTGGAGAGTCACATTCATATAGGATGAATAGGCTTCTTCCGTACCATTTTCATCATATACGAAGACCTCAGCCTGGATATTGTCGTTGTCGCACCAGACTTCAAGGATGTCGGTATCGGAGTCGAAGTAGACAGCGATGGGGAGTTGGATGGGATTGCGATCCTTTTCAGTGAGAAAGCCTGATCCTCCGGCTTGATGCACCTTCATATGTTGGCGGGTACGTTCACTGAACACTGGACTCGCCATGGCTATCGCCATCAAGATAAATAGAATGATTTTTTTCATAATCTTTTTTTAGGTAAAAAAGTAAATTACTATTCTCATGGATTCAGTAGTATTTCCAGGCGCCTTAAATATAGGATTTATACTGAAATCCGGTTGCAAAATTAGTAAAAATATCATATTCATGTCAAGAAAAAAAGTTTAACGCAACTAGATTTATTTAATTAATATTTAATTTGTTACAAGATGAGTATTTGTTGGAGTTTAACATTGGTCTTCCGAGTTTAACGGATATGGGT
>JAIECF010000032.1 GCA_029068655.1 Muribaculaceae bacterium
CAGCTTTATTTCTCAAATCCATGCAGAGAGAACTATCGGAATATGCTTAGATATGTGAGAAGCATTTCAACTCCGGGACGTTTCGGAGATATGGAGTATTCGGAACCGATAGCTATGCCTTCTAACATGTATTATCATCTTGAAGCGGGAAAATATTTTGATAAAGCAGTTCAGCTAACTGAATATCTCAAGAAAAAAGGACTGTATTCTCCTTCGGGCAAAAATGTTGCGTTTGTATCAGGTGTGAATTTCCCGGTTGAGAACAACCGTGCTCATATAGATACTCTCGTGACTCGCCTGACTCAAGACGGATATAACGTATATCCTCTTACTGCTACAGGGAAAGCACGCGAAAGTATGATAAAGGATGTCATGCCGAATGCGATAATATATCTTCCTATGGGTCGTCTCGGCAATGACTCGCTTATAAATTGGGCATACGATAATAAGATCCCACTATTCATGCCATATCCGCTTATTCAGTCAAGGGAGGAGTGGCTTGATATAAATAATCCGATGGGAGGCGGAACCCTCAACGCGCGTATAGTGGTGCCGGAGATTGATGGAGGAATGACACCATTGTGCATTTCCACACAGGATCCATCTCCTGAAGGGTATCTGCTTTATAATCCGGACAAGGAGAGAATGAATGCCTTTATCACTCAGTTTGAGCGATTCATGAATCTTCGTGAACAATCAAACTCTGAAAAGAAAGTTGCCATCGGCTATTTCAAGTCTCCCGGTAAAGACGCTTTGCTTGCTTCCGGAATGGAAGTTGTGCCATCGTTGTATAACTTTCTTAAAAGACTCAAAAAAGAGGGATATAATGTACAAGGTCTGCCTTCTACTCTTGATGAATTCAAACGACAGATCATTACAAAGGGAAGCGTAATGGGTGACTATGCCCCTGCTGCACAGAAGAAATTCATGGATGAGGCAGACCCATTGTGGATAAATAAGGTGGAATATGAAAAATGGGCAAAGGAGATACTGTTGCCCGAAAAATACGCTGAAGTAGAGAAGCGTTACGGAAAAGCTCCGGGTTCTCTTCTTGCAAGAGGCGACAGTATTGCAGTAGCAGCCTTGAGATACGGCAATGTGATGTTGTTTCCTCAACCACGTCCCGCTTTGGGAAATGATGATTTCAAGCTGGTGCATGGAGTCGATGTCGTGCCTCCCCATAGCTATCTCTCCCCTTATCTTTATATGCAGAAGGAGTTTGATGCTGATGCCCTTATACATTTCGGGACACACGGAAACCTTGAGTTCACTCCCGGCAAGAATGCCGGACTCTCCCAGGCTGCCTGGGCGGAGGTTCTTGTAGGCAACCGTCCTCATTTCTATTTTTATACCACCGGCAATGTCGGAGAGGCGATAATTGCCAAGCGCCGTAGTCACGCTGTGATAGTGACGCATCTCACGCCTCCATACGTGGAAAGCGGACTGCGTCAGAAATATAACGCCCTGATAGAAAATATTCATGCCGCTATTGCCGATCCCTCTCGTAATTCGACTTCCCTGAAGCGTCAGATCATAAGTCTCGGTTTTCATCGGGATCTTAAGCTTGATTCCACTTTTTCCGGCACATATACTATTGAGGATCTGAAGAGAATCGATTCATTTGTCGAGGAATTGGCAAACGAGAAGATAACCGGTGCCTATTATGTGATGGGAGAGCCCTATTCATCTGAAGACATGACCACAAGTGTACTCGCCATCACCGCCGACAGACTCGCCTATGGCCGGGCCAAAAAAGATTTTGAGAAGGGAAAGATATCGAAGGAATCTCTTCAGGACTTCACTTTCATTTCCCATCATTATCTTCCGGAAGCAAGAAAACATCTATCTCAGGTTCTTGCGGGTAATATCCCTGAGTCCCGGAATGATGATGACGCACTTGAAGTGCGTAGATTGCTTAAAGCTTCTGCGGGCGCAGAGATAGACGCTATGGTGAATGCTCTCAACGGTATACCGGTACGTCCCGCTCCGGGTGGCGACCCTGTATTGAATTCAAATGTCCTTCCTATGGGGCGAAACATGTACAGCATCAATGCCGAGGCAACTCCAGGTCCTCAGGCCTGGGAAAAGGGAACCGCCCTTGCGGAGCAGACCTTGTCTGACTATCTGAAAAAGCATGGCGAGTATCCGAAGAAAGTCAGCTATACATTCTGGGCAGGAGAGTTCATATCCTCACAGGGAGCAACTGTAGCGCAGGCATTGCGTATGCTTGGTGTGGAGCCAATACGCGACGAACAGGGACGTGTCATGGATCTGAGACTTATTCCATCCGAGGAACTCGGAAGACCGAGAATCAATATATTGGTTCAGGTTTCAGGTCAGTTGCGCGATATCGCATCTTCGCGTCTCAAGATGATTACTGATGCGGTGAAACTCGCTTCTGATGCAAAAGACGATTTATATCCCAATTATGTCGCAGACGGCTCGATTGAGCAGGAAAAGGCATTGATAGATAAAGGAGAATCGCCTAAGCGTGCTCGTGAATTGTCGAGGATGCGTGTTTTCGGTCCGGTTAATTCCGGCTACAGCACCGGTATGCTCCGTTATACGGAGAATTCCGGTGAATGGGACGACAGAAGCGAACTTGCCGACGGATATCTCAACAATATGTGTGCGATGTATGGCGATGATGAAAACTGGGGTACGATCAATAAAAATGCCCTGGAATCCGGAATATCGGGAACGGATATTATCGTGCAGCCCCGTCAGAGCAATACATGGGGCCCGATATCACTCGATCATGTGTATGAATTTACCGGAGCTTTGTCGCTTGCCGCTAAAATCCTGGGTGGGAAGGAACCGGATGCCGTAATGGCTGACTATCGCAATTCATACATTCCCCGTCTGCAGGATACTAAAGAAGCTATCGCGGTAGAGACGAGGGCCACTATTCTTAATCCCGATTTCATAAAGGAGAGAATGAAGGGTGATGCTACGACTGCGCAGATGTTCGGAGAGATATTCAGGAATATCTTCGGTTGGAGCGCGACACGTCCGGGAGCTTTGAATGATAGGATCTATGATGATCTTTATGAAGTCTATATAGAGGATATTCATGGTCTTGGTGTAAAGGATTATTTCGATAGAACCAATCCTGCGGCTCTTCAGGAGATGACCGCTACTATGATGGAAAGTGCCAGAAAAGGTTTCTGGAATCCTACGGATAATCAGTTGAGTGCAATAGCCAGCCTTCATGCTGATGTGACTGAGGAACATGGTGCCCCGTGTACGGAATTCGTATGTGGTAACAGAAAGCTTCAAGACTACATTTCGTCTCGACTGGACGGAAAGGATGCTGAAAGATACCAAACGAAGATCGCAGAGGCAGTCGCAGAGACTTCGGGTTCTAAGCTGCTGAAGGCTGAATCAAAGGGATTCCTGTCTGATAAGGTCAATGAAACCAATGCTGATTATATTGCGGTGGTTATTGTGGCGGTATTGCTGATAATCGTGTTTGGGGCAATAACTATAAGGAGAAAGAAGAGTAAATGATGTGGTTTAAGATGATTTTCTTTACAATAATAGCATTGGCGGCGATTGTGAGAATATCCATTCTTCACAAAAGAGCATGGATCCCGATTGTAGTGTGTTGGGGTATTTTAGCTATGTCTCTGACCCTTTATATGAGTGGATTGACCACGGATGAAATCAACGGGATGCTATTCTCAAAGACGCTTGTGGTGTGTGAATTTATAGAATTACTGTTGTTTGTTTTGATTGTGTTTTCGTCTGGAACAGCCGGCAGGATTATCGGGTATTATCCCGGAATAATGATATTGGCTCCGATAGCATTGCTGTCATCGGTTGGCTCGCGGTCTTTCCCGGGATTGGATTTCATGATTCCGGGGCTGATTGCCGGAGTGTCGGTATGTCTGGTTTCTGCATCCCTCGTATTATTATGCCGTTTTCAGCGGTTTGGAAAAGGAAGTCTCTATAATGTCTCTCTATTGGGAATCTTGACATGTATAATTTATTATGGAATGCCATGAAGATAATTTCCGAAATACTCTTTACAGTCTCCAACGGGCTTTTGATTCCTGTAGTCCTGCTTTTGCTCTCTCTCTTAGCCCGGGCAATATGGATTCTTGCAGGATTATATGGCGATGTTAAGCTTCACCGCCGGGTGTCGTCAGTGATTAAGGACACCGTTAGGAACTATTCTTATGAAAGGCTTCAATGCACTCTCGGCAATCTAAAAGAAATGAAAGGCTGCATGGTCACCGAATATTTAGCAAGAATTATGGATCATAAGGACGATCACGCCTATTGCGAACACGAACTGGCGGATTTTCAGGTAGACGTGCAGAAAATTCTGGTAAAATACCGGATGCTGATAAAGTTCGGGCCTATGCTTGGACTCATGGGTACCCTCATACCTATGGGGCCGGCGCTGGTCGGACTCGCTGTAGGTGACATATCTTCGATGGCATACAACATGCAGGTCGCGTTTGCCACTACCGTCATCGGGATGCTTGAGGCCGGCATAGGATTATGTGCCTTGCAGCTCAATCAAAGGTTTTATGCCGGATGCCTGAACGATTTAGAATTTATAATAGCTAAAATTACTGACAGATGAAACAGAATCCGATTCTTAGTAACGATGGCGATGACGACCCGATGGGTATGCTCACCAATCTGTTTGATGTCGCTATGGTATTTGCCGTCGCCCTTATGGTGGCGTTGGTGAGCCATTTCAGTATGAGCGAGATTTTCTCAAAGGATGATTTCACTATCGTCAAGAATCCCGGTGCTGAGAATATGGAAATAATCACCAAGGAGGGTGATGAGATAAAGAAATACTCCTCTTCTGACGATGATTCTTCCTCTTCAGGGTCCAAGGGAAGGAAAGTGGGGACTGCGTATCAACTTGAGAATGGAGAAATAATATACATACCTGAATAAAACAAATCAACTATGCGAAAACTTAGATATTTCCCGATTCTGCTTTTGCTACAGCTTGTGTTCTCATGTGGCGGCCATAGGAATCAATCGGACGCCAAGTCTGGGACAAATGTGGATATGGATTCAGCTTCTATGATAGTCCCTCGCTATGCCAAAGGCTTTGACGTGAGCTATGGAGATGATATTACACTTCTTGACATCAATGACCCCGAGAACAAGGAGGCCGAGCGGTTTCACTTTGCTCTCGTAGACAAGGAGTACAAAGGAGAGATACCGGAAGGATACATACGGCTGAATGTGCCGGTAGAGACGGCAATATGTATGACTTCCCTGCAGCTTTCAAATTTCCTGAAACTTGACATTCCGGAAAAGGTGGTCGGAATCACGAGTACGCGTCATCTGCACAACGAAAAGATAAATCAGCAGCTGAAGGATGGAAAGACCCATAAGATAGGGATAGAGGGAAATTTCGACAATGAGGTGATAATGGCCATAAATCCGGATGTGATCTTCATCTCGCCATTCAAGCGTGGCGGTTACGATGCCATCCGTAATGTAGACATACCGATGATCCCCCATCTCGGATATAAGGAGCTGACTCCGTTGGGACAGGCTGAGTGGATAAAGGTGATCGGTCTGCTGACCGGCAATGCCTCTCTCGCCAATTCTACCTTCGAGGGCATAGAAAGCCGTTATAACGGACTGAAGGCTATGGTCGATACCGTTAAGATTCGTCCTACAGTATTCAGCGGAGAGATGCGGGGTGGCAATTGGTATGCTGTAGGCGGCAGGAGTTTCCTCGCTCAGCTGTTCAGGGATGCCGGTGGCGACTACTTCCTGAAAGACAACACTGAGTCAGGAGGAGTGACCCTTGACTACGAGACAGTATACACAAATGCAGCCCATGCTGATTACTGGAGGATAGTCAATAGTTTTGACGGTGACTATAGCTATGATGTCCTCAAGGAGCAGGATAACAGATATACTGATTTCGACGCATGGAAGAAACGCGGTGTCATCTACTGCAACATGAAGGAGGTACCTTTCTACGAGCGTATGCCCGTGGAGCCGGAAGTCGTCCTTTCTGATTTTATCCATGTATTCCATCCGGAAGTGCTACCGGACCACAAACCTGAATATTACCATATCTTGAAATGAGCAGAAGCAGTACGATTATATTGATGGGGTTGTTGGGAATCTCGATCGCAGGATTCTTTATACTGAATCTTCTTTTAGGCTCGGTCCATATTCCTGTCGATGAAATCATGGGGATTCTTTCAGGTCGGGATAATGGCAATGTGATATGGACGAACATCATACTTAAGTCAAGATTGCCCCAGTCTCTTACGGCGATGATGGCTGGAGCGGGACTTGCCGTCAGCGGCTTGCTTATGCAGACGGTTTTCCGCAATCCACTTGCCGGACCTTCGGTACTCGGCATAAGTTCCGGTGCAAGTCTTGGCGTGGCATGTGTGGTCCTCCTGTCCGGAAGCATTGGGGGAGTGGCCCTGAGTAAGCTTGGAGTAATCGGAGAGGTTACCATCACGCTGTCTGCGATTGTCGGATCATTGCTCATCATGGCGCTTATAGCTTTCGTAGCCCAGAAGGTAAGAGGTAACGTCACTCTCCTCATAATGGGAGTCATGATAGGATATATCGCCAACGCCATCATCGGTGTGCTCAAGTTTTTCAGTGCGGAGGAGGATATCAGGGCATACGTGATATGGGGGCTTGGAAGTTTCTCAAGAGTTTCCGGAGGTCAGACATCGGTATTTATCCTATTGATGGTTGTCCTTCTGCCGGTTTCCTTTTTTCTGATAAAGACCCTCAATCTTCTTCTTTTAGGAGATTCATATGCAAAAAATCTGGGATTGAACATCAAGAGGGCGAGGCTGCTGGTAATCGGTTGTTCCGGTGTGCTTGTAGCTGTGGTTACGGCTTATTGCGGTCCCGTTGTCTTCCTCGGGCTTGCAGTTCCACATATATGCAGAGGGCTTTTTCATACCTCTAATCATGCTGTGATACTCCCCGCCTCGCTTTTAGGAGGCGCTTCGCTTGCGTTGCTGTGCAACCTCATAGCGAGGATGCCCGGTTTCGAGGGGGCCTTACCGGTTAATTCTGTAACGGCGCTTGTGGGAGCTCCCGTGGTGATGTGGGTGTTGTTCAACAAACGTAAAAACGATGTGTGATGAGAAGGAATGAAACCATAAGGGTTACAGGTCTGGATACCGGATACTCAGACAGGAAGCATACGACGGTCATTACACATGACATCAACGCCTCGTTGTATTCAAGGGAACTTACCTGTCTCTTAGGACCCAACGGAGCGGGAAAGTCAACACTCCTTAAGACTCTGACAGCATTTCTGCCTCCTTTGAAAGGTGATATAATGATTGAGGGCAGACTGTTGAATACCTATTCAGAATCCGAACTGGCTAAGGTGATCGGCGTGGTTCTTACCGAACGCCTTAACATCAACAATATGTCGGTCGATGAGCTTGTGGGTATGGGACGCAGCCCATATACAGGTTTCTGGGGACACATGTCTGCTGATGACAGGCGTATAGTGGAAGAATCTATCGCTTTGGTGGGAATAGAAGGCCTTCGAGGACGTATGGTGCAGACTCTCAGTGACGGTGAGCGTCAGAAAGTGATGATTGCCAAGGCTCTTGCACAGGAGACACCGTTGATTTTCCTTGATGAGCCAACCGCCTTTCTTGACTATCCCAGCAAGGTCGAGATCATGCAGCTGCTCCAGACACTTTCCCGCGAGCGGAACAAGACGGTTTTCCTTTCCACTCACGACCTTGAGCTTGCACTTCAGATCGCAGACAAGGTATGGCTTCTTGACAAGCCTCATGGTGTGACTATCGGCACTCCGGAGGATCTTGCCCTGAAGGGTGAAATGACAAAATATTTTCATAGGGATGGTGTGACTTTCGATATAGAGAGCGGCCTGTTCAAGATCGACCATAGACTGACTGATTCGATTACTCTCGAGGGTAAGGGCCCGGTTGCTAATATGGTAAGGAAGGCACTGGCCCGTCACGGCATTTCGACGGATGCTGAAGTCAATAACAACAGGATATATGCGGATGAATCAGGAATTAGCCTGAATGGTGACAGTTATCCGGATATAGACTCTCTTCTTGATGCTGTGGATCTTCTATTCGATCGCAGATAAGGTGAATGGCGATGAAGAAACTTTTGATAATAATAGATGGGATGGATGATGAACCTTCCGCAGTCCTCGGGGGTAGAACTCCGAGGGAGAGTGCCTTCATGCCGGGACTTGACATTATGCGGAATAAGGGTCGTACACGAATGATGACTACAGTTCCGTATGGCAACACACCATCGTCAGAGACTGCTATACTCAATATACTTGGCAATGATGTAGAGCCCGCTTTTTCCGGTCGTTCGTGGCTCGAGGCGATCGGTTCCGGAGTTGAGGTTTCACCGGGTGATTTATGTTTGCGATGTAACCTGATCAGGACTGAAGATAATGTCATAGTTTCGCATTGTTGCGAGAATCTTTTAGATGAAGAAGCCAAGGAGATTATAGAGCGGCTTAACGGGTTTTTGGACAGTGAAAGGATCTCTTTCCATTTCGGTAAAGGCTATAGAAATATGCTCGTCATAAAAGATTGTAGGGCTGATGTAATTGCTGACCCGGTTCATGAATTGATTGGATGCGACGTATCGGCACTTGACATGAAAAGTAAGGATCCGGATCTTAAGGATTTGCTCAACTCCATTATGCACCGATCAAGGGAGATTCTTTATAAATCCGGTAAAAGAGTAAACGGGATTGCTTTATGGGCACCGGGACGTAAGCCGTCCATGAAATTCAATCAACTGCGGGGAGCTGTGGTTGCCGGTACAAATCTGGTAAAAGGAATAGGAAAGGTATGCGGGATGAGGATTATCGATGTCATCGGAGCTACGGGTGACCGTAATACCGATTATTCAGGGAAATGTGAAGCCGCTTTAGCGGCACTCGAAGATAATGATTTCGTTCTGCTTCATATTGAGGCTGCAGACGAGGCCTCCCATCGGAGAGATCCGTGGCTGAAAGTGGAGATACTTGAAGAGATTGACAGGCAAATTATTTCCCCGATCCTGAAATGCGGCAGGGAGTTGGAAATAGTGGTGCAGTCCGACCATGCCACATCGTCTGTCACAGGACGGCATCTTGATCAACCGGTAGAAGTGATAACATATGTATTGACTATAGCAAATGAAAGCTAAGATAACAGTGATAGGTATCGGCCCCGGCCATCCGGGAGACATGACATCTCAAGCTATAGATGCTTTACGCGACGCAGAAATAATAATTGGGTATAAATACTATATCCCTTTTATATTACACCTTTTGAAGGAAAGTGTTGAAATCATTCAAAATGGAATGCGTCAGGAGCAGGCGCGTATAGAAAAAGCGTTTGAGATTGCAGAAAACGGACATGATGTGTGCGTAATCAGTTCCGGGGATGCCGGTATATACGGGATGGCTCCTCTCGTGTATGAGATGCTGAGGGAGCGCGGTTCGGAAATTGAGGTAGAGGTTATACCCGGAATCAGCGCCTTCCAGAAGGCTGCATCATTATTGGGTGCCCCGGTCGGGCATGATTTCTGTGTCATCTCGCTCAGCGACCTTATGACTCCATGGATGGTGATTGAGAAGCGTATCAAGGCGGCAGCTGAGGCCGACTTTGTGACTGCAGTCTATAATCCCAAGAGTCATGGCAGATATTGGGAGCTGTATCGGTTGAAAGAATTATTTCTTAAATACAGAGATTCGGACACACCGGTAGGATATGTGCGTCAGGCAGGAAGAGAGGAGCAGAAAGTCACAGTAACAACATTAGGATCTTTTGATCCCGAAGATGTGGATATGTTTACGGTTGTCATTATAGGTAATTCTCAAACCTATAGGTTTGAAGAGCATATGGTGACACCAAGAGGATACTTTGGGGTGGAAACACATGAGGATACAGGGATCGGACAGTCGATAATGATCGAGAGTTTCCGGACTATTGAGCGGGAACTGGCAGATCCGGATATCCCGCTTGGCAGGAAATGGCCTCTTCTGCATGCCATACATACCACTGCTGATTTCGATATGGAGAATATCGTAAAGGTTGATGAAGGATCGGTAGAAAAGATTTATAATGCATTTTCTTCGGGAGACGTGAAAACCATAATCACTGATGTGACTATGGCGGCTTCGGGAATAAGAAAAGGGGCGTTGGAGCGTCTCGGAATCTCGGTGAAATGTTATTTGTCTGATCCGAGGGCCTTGGATCTTGCAAAAAAGGCGAATATTACCAGGACTCAGGCAGGAATACGTCTGGCTGTTTCTGAATATCCGGATGCCCTTTACGTATTCGGTAATGCTCCGACAGCTCTTATGGAACTATGCACACTGATACGCTCCGGTAAAGCAAGACCATGTGGCATCATCGCAGCTCCTGTCGGTTTCGTGCATGTATGCGAAAGCAAGCACATGGTGAAGCCCTTCAAGAATATTCCTAAAATAATAGTCGAGGGTCGAAAAGGTGGAAGCAATCTCGCTGCAACCCTTGTTAACTCCATACTCTGCTGGCCCGATGCGGAGCAATTAAGACCCGGAAGAGATGTCTGAGAAGCAGTTTATAGTAATAGGATTGTCCGATAGCCGCAGTCAGTGGTTTACTCCGGAAGTGAGGGAAGTAATCAATTCATGTCACGTCTTTTCAGGGGGCAGACGACATCATGAGATCGTGAAAGACCTTTTGCCTGAAGGGTGTGTCTGGATCGATATTGTAGTTCCTTTGGATAAAGTGTGGGCAGCATATTCTCAATATAATAGCAAGATTTTAGTTTTTGCCTCAGGAGATCCATTATTTTATGGCTTTGCCGCCACTTTGAGCCGTGAGTTTCCTGATTGCTGCATGAAAGTGTATCCGGCGTTCAATTCACTTCAGATGCTGGCCCACCGTATGCTTATCCCGTATGCGGATATGGTGAATGTATCGTTGACGGGTAGACCATGGAAAGGCCTTGATACAGCAGTCATCAGGCAGTGTCCACTTATTGGCATATTGACCGACCATAAAAAGGGACCTGCGGAAATAGCCGACAGATTGCTTGAATATGGATATGACAATTATATGATGACGATTGGAGAAAATCTTGGAAATGAGAATGGTGAACTGGTCAGGTCTCTTTCTCTTAAGGAAGTCTCAGGAAATATCTTTTCTCATCCAAATTGCGTGATCCTTACCAAGACCTGTTCCCGAAAGAGATATTTCGGCATCCCGGAGACGGAATTTTCCCATCTTGAGGGAAGAAAGAATATGATAACCAAGATGCCGGTCCGATTGCTGACACTCTCAATGCTTGACCTTTATGGGAGAACAACCCTTTGGGACATTGGTTTCTGCACAGGTTCCGTTTCGATAGAGGCTAAACTTCAGTTTCCTTCGCTTGAAGTGGTAGCGTTTGAACGTCGGGAAGAATCGAGAGAACTTCTGGTTGAGAATTGTCGTAAATTTGGAGCACCGGGGATAACTGGAGTGATCGGAGACTTTATGAACTGTGATCTCAGTCGCTATCCCACTCCCGATGCTGTGTTCATAGGAGGACATGGCGGAAGGCTTGATGAGATGGTCTGTCGCATATATAAGGTTTTAAACAAAGACGGAGTAATTGTCTTTAACTCTGTGAGCGCGGAAAGTTGTCATCTATTCCGTAAGGCTGTGGAATCCTGCGGTGGAGTCATCGAAGCAGAGCACATATTGATTTTAGATGATCATAACCCGATAACAATACTGAAAGCAAAATGAAATACATAGTTTATATAAACGATGCCGGACTTAAGTTAGGAGAGATAATACGGAAAGAAAAGTCCGATTACGTACTTATTGACCAAAGAGCGTTCTCTTCAGTTGATTACCAGGCAATAGAGGCAATCATCTTTATCGGAGCTTTGGGAATATGTGTGCGTATGATAGCCCCAATGGTAAATGACAAATACACTGATCCGGCTGTAATTTGTGTGGATAGTGTCGGCCGCAACGCCATAGCGGTCCTTTCCGGCCACGTCGGTGGGGCCAACCGCTTGTGTGAGGAGGTGGCTCACATCATAGGAGCAAGACCTGTGATTACTACTCAGAGTGACAATACCGGAGTGTGGAAACTTGACATTTTGGGAAAGTGTATGGGCTGGGCTACCGATGCATCGCGAACCGAAATGAACCAAGCAATTGCTATGCTTGTCAATGGTAAGCCTGTAGGTCTGTTGCTCGATATCCGCGACAATGGAACAGATTATCTGGAATCAACTCTTCCTCCCAATGTTTCTGTTGTCACTGATCGAACTGATATGACGCAATATCAACTGATAATTGCGGTGACTCCTTATGTTTATAATTATGATATTCCTACACTCTACTATCGTCCTTTGGTATTGAATCTTGGTATTGGTTGTCGGCGCGATTGCAATCCTGACGGTGTGGCAGAGTATATCGGTAAGACTTTGGTTGAGAATGGTATCAGTCCTAAAGCAATAAAGTCGATTTCAACAATTGATTTGAAGAAAGACGAGCCTCTCCTCGCCGAGCTTTCAAAGTGGCAAAACATTCATTTGTGCAACATATATACCCCCGATCAGCTTTCAGGTATCGTTGTGCCAAATCCTTCGGAGAAGGTCATGGAAGTGACAGGCTTAGCGGGGGTTGCGGAAAGCTGCGCCATAAAATCGTCTGATTATGGTAAAATTATTTTTGAGAAGCATAAGGGCAAGGTTTCTGAAGACTCCGATTTCACATTTGCAGTCGCTCTTGATAAAGGATCATTGCGTGGAGGTCATATTGAGATAGTCGGGGCAGGTCCGGGCGATCCTGAACTCGTATCGGTGCGGGGAAAGCGTTTCCTTGAACAAGCCGACCTTATCTTATATGCCGGAAGTCTTGTTCCTGTAGAATTGACTTACTATGCCAAGTCCGGTTGCGTTGTAAGAAGTTCCGCATCAATGAATCTTGAAGAGCAGTTTGCTTTGATGAAGGAGTTTTATGATAGAGACAGACTTGTGGTTCGTCTCCATACAGGCGACCCTTGCATATATGGCGCGATTCAAGAACAGATGGCTTACTTTGACCGGTATGGCATGAACTACCATATCACACCGGGTATCTCATCATTCCAGGCAGCGGCTGCCGCTTTAAAATCTCAGTTTACGATTCCCGAGAAAGTGCAGACCATTATTCTGACGAGAGGGGAAGGTCGCACACCAATGCCGGAAAAAGAGCAGCTTCATAAACTTGCAGCTTCACAGAGCACTATGTGCATATATCTCAGCGCTGGAATCGTCGATGATGTGCAGAGGGAGCTTTTGATGGAATATCCACCGGAAACACCTGTGGCAGCGTGCTACAAACTGACTTGGAAAGAAGAGAAAATCTATCGTGGTCAGCTTAAGGATTTGGCTAAGATAGTTCATGATAATAAGCTCACTTTGACTACTCTTCTTGTGGTGGGAGAGGCGATAGACAATCGTGAAGGACTGTCACGCCTTTATAATGACGGTTTCAAGCATCTTTTCAGAAAATGATACTTGTTTTCGGAGGAACGACGGAAGGTCGTATATCGGTGAAGACGCTCGACGAAGGTGTAGGACACTACTTCTATTCGACGCGTGGAGATCTTCAGAAGATAGAATGTGCTCATGGCGAACACATAAATGGCGCAATGACACACTCGGACATGGTTGGTTTCTGTAGATCTAACGCGATACGTCTGATAATTGATGCGGCGCATCCGTTTGCATCGTCGTTACATTCCACTGTAAGCAAGGTCAGCCGTGAACTGGGTCTTCCGGTCATAAGGTTTGAGCGCAGGTATCCTGCTGTTGACTGCGAAAACATTGTGTGGTGTGACGACTATGATGATGTCGTGAATGCCATGGAGAAGTGCGGTACCAATAGACTTCTTGCATTGACCGGGGTGCAGACCATAAGGAATCTCAAACCATATTGGAGGAAGCATGAGACTTGGTTCCGTATTCTGAAACGCGAAGAGTCTTTCAAGTTAGCGACAGAAGAAGGATTCCCCATGGATAGACTGGTATATTATGATGACTCTTCTGTGGATTCCTTGATTCAGGATATTCAACCTGATGCTATTCTTACCAAGGAAAGTGGAGAAACCGGTGGTTTTATGGAAAAGATAGAGGCTGCTGAGAGTCATGGAATAAAGGTTTTTGTAGTTAAGCGTCCGAAACTGCCGGATAACTTTATTGTCGTAGAAGGTCGTCATGGACTTCGCCGTGAAGTAGAGAGATTATTGCCTGAGTTTTATCCGTTGCATACAGGTTTTACCACAGGCTCTTGTGCCACAGCTGCTGCAAAGGCTGCCCTGATGGCATTATTGACCGGGGAAAAGGTGAGAGACATTGACTTCAAGATACCGGAAGGTGAGACCCTTCATATGCCCGTTGGATCCATAAGAATGGATAACGATTCCGCCACTGCTTATGTAGTCAAGGATGCAGGAGACGATCCGGATGTGACCGACAAGTCACTTATTTCTGCTAAGGTGTCGTTTGCTGATCATGATGGAATCTGCTTCTTTGGAGGAGAAGGGGTAGGTACTGTCACTCTGCCCGGACTTGGACTCCCTGTGGGAGAGGCGGCCATCAATCCGGTTCCTCGCTCTATGATGAGTTCCGAACTTTCGGCTTTATATGATGGTGGACTTGATGTGACGGTGTCTCTGGAAGGTGGAGAAGAACTTGCGGAAAGGACATTCAATCCAAGGGTCGGGATTGTGGGTGGAGTTTCCATTATCGGTACATCCGGCATAGTGCGTCCATTCTCCCACGAAGCGTTTCTGGAGTCAATCCGAAGGGAGATGAAAGTGGCTTTGGCCAACGGATGTGAAAAGGTAATCGTGAATTCCGGAGGCAAAAGTGAGAAATACATGAAGACTCTTTTCCTTGAATTGCCTCAACAAGCCTTTATTCATTATGGCAATGCTATTGGAGATACCATGAAGATAGCTGAGGAGTGTGGAGTCAAACACCTCATTATCGGACTTATGTTAGGCAAAGCCGTGAAACTCGCGGAAGGCAATATGGATACACATAGTCATAAAGTGACTGTAAACAGGGAATTCCTAAAGTCTTTGGCCGAGGAATGCGGCTGCTCGGAGGGTTCCAGGAAAGCTATCGCCAATCTGTCACTTGCAAGGCAACTGCCTTCACTCCTTAGTGAAACTGATGCCGCCCGCTTTTTTCCTGAGCTTTTAAGACGCTGTCATTTGCATTGTTCTGAGATTTTTAAAGGAAATTTAGATGCTGTCCTCATAGCAGATGATGGTAAGATATTAAGCAAGACATGGCGATGAAAAAGAATTCTTTTCTTATAGCGGCGGCTTCGTCAGAAAGTGGCAAGACCACGCTTTCACTGGGGCTTATGAAAGCCCTTTCGCGAAGGGGACTGAGGATCCAACCGTTTAAATGCGGTCCCGACTATATAGATACCCAATACCATTCACTGGCAACGGGACGCAGTTCAATCAATCTGGATTTATTTATGTCGACAGAAAAGCATGTAAAGGAGATTTACAGCCAGTATGGAGCTGACAGCGATGTAAATATAGTCGAGGGCGTCATGGGTATGTTTGATGGTTATGACAGGATGGCGGGTAGCAGTGCAGAACTTGCAGAAAAACTGAATATTCCGGTTATCCTTCTTGTCAACGCCGCATCTACGGCTTTTTCTGTGGCCGCTACAATATATGGATTCACCCGTTTTCGCAAAGACATAAGGGTTGTGGGAGTGATTTTCAATCGTGTGGCATCAGAAAACCATTATGCTTTTCTTAAAGAAGCTTGTGACGCGACCGGAATTCCTTCATTGGGTTATATCCGCAAGAACGATGCCCTTAGGACACCGTCACGTCATCTGGGACTGTCACTTGATTCGGTCGCTGAGATAGAGCGGTTTATTAATGCGGCGGCTGACGAGGTGGAACGTAATATAGATATTGAGACTCTGATTTCGCTTACCGAGGTAGATCCAGACGCACCTCAGCAGTATGAGAGAGCGGTTGATGACAAGGTAGTCGCTGTAGCCAAGGATGAGGCTTTTAATTTTATATATCCGGTCAACATAGAGGCGTTACGGAGCAGAATCGTTTATTTTTCTCCGCTTCGGGACACTTCGCTTCCTGATGCGGAAATGGTATATCTGCCGGGTGGTTATCCGGAACTGTTCGCAGAGGAACTGGAGCGGAATGTCGGTATGCGTAATGCTATACGGGAATATGCGGAAGCGGGAGGAAAGATACTGGCGGAATGCGGAGGCATGATATATCTTACAGAAGAGATCGACGGGAAGCGGATGTGTGGAGTTTTTCCATTGAAGACCACAATGGAGAATGCCCGACTGACATTAGGGTACAGGCAGATGGTTTTCCCGGGATTAAAAATAAAGGGACATGAATTTCATTACTCCCATACTTTGAATACAGCAGATCTTCCATCTGTGGCGCAACAGTTCAATGTGAAGGGAGTGCCTGTGACGACTCCTGTATATAGATACCGTAATACCTTCGCAGGATACACTCACCTCTATTGGGGAGAGACAGACATATTTAATATTTGGAATCTATGAACAGGATATACACAAGGACAGGTGATAAAGGTACTACTGCTATTCATGGCGGATTGAGGGTGCCTAAAACCGATATACGCATAGAGGCTAATGGCACTCTCGACGAGCTGAACGTGGCAGTGGGTGCTTTACGTACATCGTTAGCTTCTGATCATATGTGGCAGCCTAAGCTACGTGAAATACAGCTCAATCTAATGACCCTGATGAGTCTTGTAGCTACACTGAACGAACAGCGCCCGAATAATCCTAATCAGCTTCCGGATAATCTGGTAGGTGAACTGGAACGTTGGATTGACGATATCAATTCGCAATGTACCCCTCCCGACAGTTTCATCCTGCCGGGAGGAACACGATTGTCTACCGTGATGCAACAGGCGAGAGTGACTGCAAGAAGGGCGGAGCGGAATCTATGGCATCTTAATGATCTGGATACGGTGCCTGAGAATATTCTTCAGTACGTCAACCGTCTGTCTGACCTTTTCTTCATTATGGCACGCTATGAACTTCAGCATTCCGGATGCAAGGAGGAAGTATGGCGTGAATTTGGATATAAACGAAAGCTAAAATGAAACGACTGTCACCTATAATGTTGGCCGGTACAGGAAGCGATGTTGGTAAAAGCCTCATCGCAACCGGACTGTGTCGTATCTTTCTTCAGGACGGATATTCTCCGGCTCCTTTCAAGGCCCAGAATATGGCGCTCAATTCCTATGCCACTACCGATGGGCTGGAAATAGGCAGGGCTCAGGCGGTTCAGGCGGAGGCTGCAGGTATTCCTTGTTCTTCCGACATGAATCCGATTCTTTTGAAACCATCCGGTGAGCATACATCGCAAGTCGTGCTGAATGGAAAACCCTCCGGCAATCGAGATGCATATTCCTATTTCCGCAAGGATGGGAAAGAGGAACTGCGCAGATTGGCCCATGAGGCGTTCGACAGGCTTTCATCCCGTTATAATCCAATTGTGCTTGAAGGAGCAGGCAGTATTTCCGAATTGAATCTGCGTGACGGGGATATAGTCAACATGTCTATGGCCCGTTATGCCGGCGCTGATGTTATTTTAGTTGCCGATATCGACAGGGGTGGGGTTTTCGCAAGCGTATACGGATCGGTCATGCTCCAGACACCGGAAGACCGTAAACGTATCAAAGGGATAATCATTAACAAGTTCAGAGGAGATTTGAGGTTGTTTGAGAGTGGTAGGCAGTTGTTAGAGGATTTGTGTGGTATTCCCGTCCTTGGTGTCGTACCGATGGCTAAACATATAAAGATCGAGGAAGAGGATTCGGTATCCCTTGAGAATAAAAACAGAGCAATAATTGGAGATAAGGTAAAGGTAGGAGTCGTGACATTACCGCATATTTCCAATTTCACTGATTTTAATGTTCTGGAGCGTCATCCCGAGGTAAATCTCTTCTATATTACTGTTCCCGAAGATGTAGATGAAGCCGACATCATCATAATTCCGGGAAGTAAGAATACACTTTCTGATCTCAATTATCTTCGCAAGAAAGGTTTCGTAGGGCGGATAATCCGTGCGCGAGGTGCGGGAAAGAGTGTAATCGGAATTTGCGGAGGATATCAGATGATGGGAAGGATGATATCCGATCCTGATGGTGTAGAGGGGGATATCCTGGAGATGCCGGGACTGGGATTGCTCCCTGTCTCCACAGTTCTCACCCGCACAAAGACTACAAGACAGGTTCAATTCCATTTTCTTGATTCGGAAGAAATCTGCGAGGGTTATGAAATCCATATGGGGCATACTGAATCAAAATATCCTTTGACGAGGAATACGAAAGGGGGCCAAGACGGATGTTTCGTAGATGAGTGGTGTTTCGGGTCCTATATACATGGAATCCTTGATAACCCTGCGGTATTGGATTATATTTTAGCACCATATAGGACCCGGAACTCTATGTCTGATTTTGATTATCACTCGTTCAAGGAGTCGCAGTATGATGCATTGGCTGAATGGCTCAGGGTATATGTTGATATTGACAGGCTTTATAAAATAATGACGAATCATGATTGACGGACATGGTGATGATCTTTTCCGTTATAATGGAAAGGTTAAGGTGAATTTCAGCACCAATATCCATCAAGGTGTTGATCATTCAGGATTGATGAGGCATCTTGCCTCTTGTCGGGAACTTCTGTCTAATTATCCTGAGCCGGAACCGGTCAGCGTGGAAAAGAAGCTGAGTGATACCTATGGGTTTCCGGTCGATAATATTATAGTTACAAATGGAGCGACAGATGCAATCTATCTTATAGCCCGTAAGATGCAAGGAGCAAGATCTGCCGTTGTAGTTCCTACATTTCGTGAATATCAGGATGCATGCGCTATGTTCGGACATGATGTCCGGTTCATTCGGGAATCAGCCATTTTGGAAGGAGCTCTTTCTGCCTGTAAAGCAGATGTGGTGTGGCTCTGCAATCCCAATAATCCTACGGGACAGGTCTTTGTTCATGAGGAACTTCTCAAGATCATTGACGCCAGGCCCGAAACGCTGTATGTAATCGATCAGGCCTATGCCGATTATTCGGTTGTTGATGTTGTTACAGTTCAGGATATATTATCACGAAAAAACGTTATTATGCTTCAATCGCTCACCAAGCAGTTTGCGGTTCCGGGACTTCGTATAGGTTATGCGTTAGCCTCGGCAGATATAATATCCGGACTCCGTATGATGCGTATGCCATGGTCGGTGAATTCTTTTGCGATCGAGGCATCTCTTTATCTTTTAGAGCATAGGAATGACTATCATATTGATAGATATTTGCTGCATAAAGAAGCATTAGGCATATCTCAGGCTTTACGATGTCTTGGTATTGAATGTCGGGAGACGGACTGTAATTTTATCCTTTGCAGCTTGCCTGAAGGAAAGGCGTCTGAGCTGAAGGAGTGGCTTATGGAAATGTATGGTCTGCTTATCAGGGATGCTTCTAATTTCGAGACCCTGGATCATACATATTTTCGCGTAGCTGCTCAGGATCATGAGAGTAATGAACTGCTTATAAAATGTATTGAGGAATGGGTATCATTGTAAATCTCTCTCCGTTGCTTATAGGTTGGATTCTCGACCTTATGTTTGGGGATCCTGCCAGGTTGCCACATCCTGTAGTGTGGTTTGGAAAGACTATAACAAGATTGGAGCATCTTCTCAATAAGGGGTCAAATAGAAAGATCAAGGGTGCTTTGGTGTCTGTCTTTCTTATCTTTGGCACGTTTGCAGTGACGTGGCTGTTCTTGAATCTAATTTCATCAGTATGGTGGCTTGATATTGCGGTGCAGTCGATATTGGTATTTTACTGTCTTGCCGGTACGACGCTCATTCGCGAAGTTAGAATGACCTTCGCTGCGGTTGATGAGTCCCTGGAATCAGGACGTAGGCAGGTCGGAAGGATAGTAGGCCGTGATACGTCAGGACTTTCAGCGCAGGAGATCCGTACCGCGGCGCTTGAGACTTTGGCGGAGAATCTCAGCGACGGAGTAATCGCTCCGCTTTTCTGGTATGCCGTTTTGGGGGTGCCGGGCATGATGGCCTATAAAATGGTTAATACTCTTGACTCCATGATCGGATATCGAAACTCCAGATATAAGGATTTCGGTTGTGTTGCAGCACGTATCGACGATGTGGCCAACTATATTCCGGCAAGGTTGACGGCTTTTCTGATGGTTATGGTATCCGGTAGGTTGAGCCTGTTGCGGTTCGTCGGAAAATATGGAAGTCAACATCTAAGTCCTAACAGCGGCTATCCGGAGGCTGCTTTGGCCGGCATTCTTGACTGCCGTTTCGGAGGTCCCCACGATTACTTCGGTGAAAATGTTGACAAACCCTTCATTGGAGAACGCCCCAGGGATTTCATCTCTAATGACGTAACAAAAGCTATCTGTATAAACCGCAGAACCGAAATTATTACTATATTATTGACCGTCGGTGTCAGATTGTCAGTTCTATTACTGAGCCGAATGGTGGAATATTTCTGAATAGGGAATTGTAATCCCTGCCTGAAAAGATGTTGAGGGCGTGCACGAGGATACCTCCGTGAGTGAATACCGCTACGTTGGCGGCTTGTGGAGTTTCGCTTCGTAAGGAATCCATGAAGTCAATGAAGCGGCTTCTTTGCTGCATCGCTGATTCTCCTCCTGTCGGCGCGACGTTCATATAGTCGTCAAACCATTCCTGAAGCCGTGGATCCTTTATCTCATTGAAGTCGTGCATCTCCCATTCTCCGAAATTCATTTCCATAATTCGGGGATCAGGTATGGCATCAGGGAATCCGCAAAATGAGGCGAGTTCCCGGCATCGGCTCAGTGGACTGGTGAAGACTTTGTCAAAAGAACCGGATCCTAATCTTTCGGCTACTTTCTCTGCTTCCTGTGGAAATGTATCAGCCAATTCCACATCGGTCTGTCCGTAGCACATCCCTCGTGGCACAGCTACGGATGTATGTCGTATAAGCGTTATCTTCATAGAGCTTGAATATTGTAAATCATTGCTGTCGCGGCAAGCATAGAGAGCTCGCACAGCAGACAGGCTGCACCGCAACAGTCTCCGGTATATCCCCCGATTTTATGCCGCATATATAATATCAACAATCCTATGACTAAAATAGGCGCGAATATCGACATTATCAAGCATACATCAAGGTATGCCAATAGACATACTGGCAACAGTCCAGATAATATCACGATCAATAGCTGCCAAATCGTCATTCGGTCATAACTGATTTTGTTTTTGGCTCCTTCCGGTCTGGCATAGGGTAGAATGTTTACGAGCTGGGCAGCACAGGCTTTGGAAAAGGCGTCAGAGGCAAATACGCCGGCGACAGCTATTTCTAGAGGAAGAGAATCGACTGTCGAAACATACCAAAGATAGTAGAATATCAATCCGATCACGCCATATGTCCCGATGTGGGAATCCTTCATTATTGCGAGAATGCGATCCTTGGTGGTTCCTCCTCCGAATCCGTCGCAGAAGTCAGCGAGTCCGTCTTCATGCAGCGCACCGGTAAGAAGAGTCCTGCCTGTAAGAGCGATGATGACAGCCGTCAACATCGGAAAGACTTGGGCAGTAAGCCATAATAGTGAGGCTGTGATGCCCCCTGTCACCCATCCGGTCAATGGCCAGTAGACCACTACCGATGAATAGTTTTTCTGAGGGATCTCAGTCCATTTCCATATAGGTATGCGCGTAAAGAAGGTCAGTGCAGCTGCTATTCGTTTCATCAGAAATATTTGGTTACATTGACAGACTGGAAGCTGTCCATTCTGTTGATCATCCTTACTGCTGATTCTATGATAGGGTAGGCGCAAACTGCTCCGGACCCTTCTCCCAGACGAAGGTCAAGGTGCAATAAAGCTTTTACACCCATTGCGTCCAGCATCAGTTTATGTCCGCTCTCATCACCCTGATGTCCGAAAACGGCATAATCCATTATTGCGGGATACAATTTTGAGGATGCCAATATCACGCTTGTCATGATGAATCCGTCTACTATTATCGTCAGTCCAAGTTCAGCAGCCTTCAGCATTCCACCCAAAGCCATTACCATTTCATAACCTCCAAACCATGCTATTTTTGCTTCAACTGTATCGACACCTTTATAATTTGCTACAGCCATTGACAGGACATCGTATTTATGTCGTATTCCGATGTTGTCCAGTCCTGCTCCGGCACCAATGCATTTTTCCAATGGTATGCCGGTGAAAAGATGCATCCATACTGCTGATGGTGAGGTGTTGCCGCTTCCCATTTCTCCGAAACTTATGACATTGCAACCGGATCCGGTATGTATCTCTTCCACTATTCTTGCTCCCCGTTCAATGCAGAGATTCATTTCCTCTTCAGTCATGGCTGGACCATGCAGAAAATTGCGGGTTCCGCGTCCTACCTTCATGTCGATAATTCCGTGTCCCGATGGAATGTCGTAGTCTACCCCGGCGTCGACCAATATAAGTCTGAAACCATGCTGGTCACATAGAAAGTTAATGCCGGCACCTCCCTTTGAGAAGTGACTGAGCTGTTGCCATGTCACTTCCTTAGGAGATACACTTACGCCTTCTTCTATAATTCCGTGGTCTCCCGCGAAAAGCACGTTATGTGGCTCCCGGAGTGAAGGAACAAGTGTCTGCTGGATCAGACAGATTTGTTCGGCTAATTTCTCCAATCGTCCTAAAGAGCCTTTTGGTTTTGTGAGGTTGTCTATTTTTTTCTTGATTTCAGGTTCAAGATTTCTATTGACTTTCTTTATATTGAATTGTTTCATTTTATTTTAACAGGTATTCCCGATATTATAAAATATACATCTTCCGCCTTTTCAGCAATAAACTGGTTAAGATAGCCCTGAAGGTCGCTGAATCGTCGCTGCATGGCATTGGCGCTTACCCCTCCGAGACCGACTTCATTGGCAACCATTATAAAAGTAGCTCCCGTATTGATTACGACTTCTATCTGTCTCTTCATTTCTTTTAGAGCCTCCTCGATATGTTCATTTAGTTCAAAAAACCAGTTAGTAGCCCACAATGTAAGGCAGTCAAGTAATACTATATCCGTGTCTTGAAAGATATTTTCAGTAATATAAAGGGGACTTTCTAAATTCTTCCATTGATCTTTACGCCTTTGCTTATGTATTTCTACACGATGGCGCATTTCCTCGTCATAAACTCGTGCTGTGGCGAGGTAGACAGGACGAGCTGACAGATTTAGCGCGAGACGTTCGGCAAAGACGCTTTTCCCTGAGCGCTGGCCTCCCGTCACCATTATAATCCGTGATTTTTTCGAATTAATCGCTTTATCCATAGATAATAACCTGTGATTGGAAGTGACGCGCCAATAATGACGCAGATGAGATAAAGTATTTTGGAGATCCATCCTCCCCATGAGCCGACGTGTAGAGTGTATATCCATCCTTTTATGTGATTGGCTCTCTCTTTTTTGGAGTATGGTGTGATATCGGTTATTTTTCCGGTCTCATTGTCAAAGCGATATGTCTTGTAGGCTTGCTGGTTGCCGAAGCTGCCCACTACTACGTCAACCTCCCCTTGATACATCCTTATTTCCGAATCTGAATTTACACTTTTGATATCCTTATAGGCGGTTTGCCAGGCAGGAAAATTTTCTGCTTGAGTCTTGTGTAGCGATGGTTTAGGTGTCTGGCTTCCGAAGGTCGAGTACAATGCATTTCGATACCATCCGAACGACCAGCTTAACCCGGTAAGTATACATATCAACAATATGATCGATGTAATGGCACCTCCTACACAGTGGAAATCATACCATAAACGGTATCTTCCATTTTTTGTGGAGATCGAAAGTTTTTTCCTCCATGTTCCCCTTGTTGGCCACCATATCACTAATCCCGACAGCAATATGAATAATGTCACTACTGATGTTATCCCGACGATTACCTTACCTGTTTTTGCTCCGAAAGCACCTTCGGCTTTCGATTTTCCGAACAGTCTTCGATGGGCGGAACTTGCCAGCTTGAAAATCCTTGCCCTCTCATATTCTCCGATGACTTTTCCGGTATATTGGTCTACCCACACGGCAGCCATGGCTGGCTTGTCGAGCATAACCTTATAGGCATGAGAGGGATCGACATAGGTTGTTACGCCGGTGATTTTTTTATTATGTGGGATCTGCTCACTTACTGATAAAAGAATGGTGTCTAATGCAAGTGGTCGACGTTTCATGGGTTTGACATCAGCCTGCCCGACATGTCCGAAATCACGCTCAAAAATAAGAACCGCTCCCGAGAGGCAAATCAACGTAATGATGAGTCCAAATGGTACTGATAGCCATAAATGTATGGTCTTGAAAAGTTTTCTGCTCATATAACTAATTATTTTGTTCCAGAAATAATCCTTTAGTCACATTATAACCGAGGCAGGTTTCCTGACTTACTCCATCTCTGTCCGGCCTTCCCTCCTTGTCGGAAGTGACCCTTATGTGGGCAGAGATTGCGTGGAGATCACAGTAGCTGGAACTGTACCGGAATCACACCGGTTTCCCTCAAGCCGACAATAATATTTGTCGGTTCACCTGATTATGAGGCAAAATTACAAAAAAAAATTGAATTGAGTATGGTTGTATCGGCAGATTTTAAGACGGACGTAATCTTTTGTGTCAAGACGAACACTCGTAGATTGTCTTTTCAGCTATTACGCAAATAACAGGTTTTATTTGCGAGTTAGTATTAGATTATGTAAATTTGCAGAAAATATACCTTACATTTACCTATATGACGACTAAACTTGCTGGTGAAATACTGGCGCTGGGATTTGCCACGCTTGGTATGCTGTCTGACGCGGCTATCTTGGATCCGTTTGAAGGAGCAGAGTGGATTTCGGTACATCCTGACTCACTTCCTCTGTATCCCGATTATCTGTCGGTATTTAGACTCGGCTTTAATGTTGATATACAGCCCGGCAGTCCAGCCTCTATTCTTTTTGGAATGGACGATCCGCGTCTGATGGACTCAGATAAAAACGTCTATGGACTTGCCAAAAATCAGGGAGAATCATATCTGCGTCTTAGTTTCGAAGGCGATTCGATAAAACTGTATCGGAGTGGATATCATCCGCAGGACGATCCGGCAAGGGTATTGGCCATCTTTCCCGTGGATAATTTCCGTCATACCGGCGACAGTGTTGAAATTGCCGTCAACTACGGACATCTGGATGTATTCGTCAACGGCAGGAAGGTAGGATACAAGGGTGTCAATCCTCGCGGCAATGGCGGTGATTATATAGCTTTTCCCGTGCTTGGCGGTGTTGCAGTAGATATTCCGGAAGGATCGGAGACTACTGTCAGAGACATTACCATAAGTAATTTTCGGGATCCCCGGAATGTCATAGCACGACTTCCGGTAATGAGTCAAGATTCAAGAGTCAATGGACAGGGATTTACCAGGATGAAGGTGCCGGTACGGTCTATACCGGAAATGCGGAGTATGATTTCGATAAATCCCCGGAAGAAGGTACGGAAGGCCACGGTTAATGCCACAGCCATGGGTATCTACGACCTCTATGTAGATGGCAAGAGGGTTAACGAAGAATATTTCCTTCCGGGCTCAACCCAATACAATAAGACTCATCTTTACCATGAGTTCGACCTTACGGATCAAGTAAAGCCAGGTGATAATGAGATCCGTGTCAGATTGGGCGAGGGCTGGTGGAGCGGCCCATCGACATTTATGGGGGAGTATTGGAACTTCTTCGGTGATCGTCAGGCGTTCCTTGCTGAGATAACTGTTGAATATACTGACCGATCGGAAGACCGATTTGTCACCTCGCCGGAGACATGGGAGTATTCGGTAGATGGTCCGATGGTTGTGGGGAGTTTCTTTCAAGGTGAGATCTACGATTCACGTCGGGATGATATGGGGCGGAATGCCGAAGAGCGTACTTGGCAAAAGACTGTGAAACTTCAATTTGATGAGACTGTGGCTCCTGTGTCCGGCGGATGGTCTGACGTAAATCTGAGACCATCGTTTGGCGATCGAGTACTTGCCGTAGATACGATTGCGGCCGTTTCCATGACGGAGCCGCGCCCCGGAGTGTATGTCTACGATATGGGGCAGAACATGGCTGCGGTCCCATATCTGGAGTTAAAAGGTCTTGACCGCGGACAGGAAGTGACAGTAAGGCACGGGGAGGTGCTTTATCCCGATATGCCGCAATATGCGTCCAACTCGGGGATGGTGATGACTGAGAATCTTCGTGCCGCAATGTGTACTGACAAATATATCGCTTCGGGGGCAGACACCGAAGTATTCTCTCCACGCCATACGCTTCACGGATACCGCTATCTGGAATTGACCGGACTTGACGCGCCGCTCCCGTTGGAGGCAGTGAAGAGTATTCCGGTAAGCTCAGTGCATGGCTTCAAGGCTCATTTTGAATGTTCTGATTCTCTCATAAACCGACTTTGGGAGAATGTAAAATGGTCGACTTTGAGCAATTTTGTATCGATACCTACCGACTGCCCGCAGCGCAACGAACGCCTCGGATGGATGGGAGATATATCGGTTTTCTCACCTACTGCCACAAAAATAGCTGATGTATCGCCGTTGCTTAATCAATATCTGCAGTCTGTTCGTGATTGTCAGGCTGAAAACGGCAGATTTCCGGATGTGGCTCCTACAGGTGTGGGATTCGGGGGCTTCCTGTGGGGCTCGGCGGGTATCACTGTGCCATGGGAGTATTACCGTCAGTATGGTGACACCACGGTGCTTTCGGAGCATTATCCTGCTATGAAAAAATATATGGATTATATCTTCAGGGAGACAATTGAACCATCTACCGGCGTGCTCGTACAGAACAGGGAGTGGGGGGATCTTGGCGATTGGCTGAGTCCGGAGTATGAACGCAACGATAAATCCTTGCTATGGGAATGCTATCTGATATATGACCTCGGCATCATGCGGGATGTAGCTGAATTGTTGGGGTTTGCAGAGGATGTAGCCCGCTATGAAGACCTTCTCTCAGAGAGGAAGCGGTTTTTTGCCGATACATATATAGACCCGGCTACAGAGAAGACACGCTGGTCGGCTTTTGATCCGGTACGCGCTGGTCAGATTGTAGACACACAGAGTTCCTATGCACTGCCGTTGGCAATGGGAATATATGATTCACCTAAATTCAGGGAGAATCTCGTTGCTTCCATCGAGAGGGAGAATATAGCCGACGACGGCACTGTGTGTATGCCATATTCGCTGATGACAGGGTTTATCGGCACGGCGTGGATAATGGAGGCGTTGTCGAGGATCGAGCGCGACGATGTCGCGTATTTTCTGCTGACTTCCACTAATTATCCCTCATGGCTATATCCTGTAACACAAGGAGCTACGACCGTATGGGAGCGGCTTAACTCCTACACTGACAAGGATGGTTTCGGAAGCAACAACAGTATGAACTCCTTCAATCACTACTCTTTCGGATCGGTAGCCAACTGGCTTCTTACACGCTGCTTAGGCATTACTATAAGTCCTGACGGCGAAGTGTCGTTGAATCCGACACCGGATCCGACAGGCCGCATCAGGTATGCCCGCGGCTGGATCGACACACCTCAGGGCCGCGTCGAATCCTCATGGGGAGAATGATCTTTGGATAAAAAAAGCCTGCATCGGAGATTGACGTTCGATGTAGGCTTGGGTATATATCTGTCGGGACAAAATCGTGCTTTTGGAGAGACAGTTTCGTGAGGAAGAAAAATAGCAATCCATTTGGTTGGGAATCTTGAAAATAAGTATTATCTTTGCAATCAGTAACGGAAATCTGAAAAAGACCAGAGAATCATAATACCCCTTCGGCTCCCAGCCGAAAAAACTTTGGGAATATCCTTGTGGTCGTTACTGGCTTTGGTCAGCCTTCAGATGCTGCTTGGGGTGTTCTATATTTAGTAAGATGTTAAGTGAACCGCAAGCAAAATATTTAGCCCATTGGCTTACCCGGAGTTTGCCTTCAGACAATCTCGGAAAACTTACTGCGTCCTTACAGGATGCGCAGGTTGACTTGACACCCCATCAGATTGACGCTGCTCTTTTTGCATTCAAATCCCCACTCTCAAAAGGTGCGATACTTGCAGATGAAGTAGGTCTTGGAAAGACAATCGAAGCTGGAATCATATTATCCCAATTTTGGGCAGAACATCGTCGGCATCTTCTCATAATCGCTCCAGCTAATCTCCGTAAGCAATGGGCTGCAGAATTACAGGAAAAATTCTATTTGCCATCCCGGATACTTGAATCCAAGATTTTCAATGGATATATCAAGCAAGGAAATCTCAATCCTTTCAATTGTGAGGAGATAGTGATTTGCTCATATCAGTTTGCAGAATTGGGAGCGCCAAAGAAAGCACTTATTTTCACTGAAAGTCGCCAGACACAGGATTTTCTTTTCGAGCTTCTGGAAAAGAGAGGGTATAAGGGAAAGGTAGTTCTTTTCAATGGATCCAATTCCGACAAACTGTCTACTTACATTTACAAAGCCTGGAAGGAGAAGTATAAAGGAACGACTAAAGTGACAGGTTCTGCTACCGCTGACAAACGTGCGGCGTTGGTAGACTATTTTCGTGAGGAAGCCACAATCATGATTGCCACAGAGGCTACTGCGGAAGGAATAAACCTTCAGTTTTGCTCGCTTGTGGTAAACTACGATATGCCTTGGAATCCTCAGCGCATAGACATCATCACCTTCCCGGAAATCGAAGATGAGGAAGAATCGGAGGATTCCGATTTGAATGGAGCGGAGAACCTGTTTAATGATGAAGAACCTAATCTTTTCAATCAATGAGCGGCAGAGTGATTTTAGACGAAGAATATAAGGAATGGATAGGTCAGTTATCCATTCAATACCGCAATGCTCAGATAAAAGCGGCAGTAGCGGTCAATACAGAAATGCTTCAATTCTATTGGGAACTGGGTCGAGGCATAGAATCCATGCAGTCTGATAATAAATATGGCAGTAGATTTTTCGATACATTGAGTCGCGATTTGAAAGCAGCTATTCCGGAGGCCAAAGGATTTTCAAGCCGGAATTTACAAGCAATTAAAAAGTTTTATCTGATGTACTCGAAGATTTTGCCACAAGTAGCGGCAGAATCTCCATCATCAAATCTGCCACAAGTTGTGGCAGATTTGTTCCGAATTCCATGGGGACATCATAGATTGCTTATGGATAAATTTTTCAGTGAGCCGGAGACAGCTTTGTTCTATGTTAAGGAAACAGTGAAACATGGATGGTCGCGCGCAATGTTAGACCACATGCTTGACATGAAGTTGCATCTCCGTCAAGGGAAGGCCGTCACTAATTTCAAAGAGCAGCTTCCTGAAATCACAAGCGAGTTGGCACAGGAGATGACTAAAGATCCATATATATTTGATTTCACTAATCTAACAGTGCCTTATAAGGAAAGAGAACTGAAAGAGGAACTACTGAAAAACATTACGAAATTTCTACTTGAACTTGGAGAAGGTTTTGCTTTTGTAGGTCAGGAATATAAACTTAATGTGGGACAGACAGAACAATTCACCGATCTTCTTTTTTATCATCTGAAACTTCGTTGCTATATAGTAATCGAATTGAAAGTGACAAAATTTGAACCCGGCTATATCGGGCAGCTCGGTATGTATGTAACGGCTGTGAACCATATCCTTAGAACGGAACATGACAATCCTACGATCGGACTGTTAATATGCAAGACAAAGGATGATGTTTTAGCACAATACTCCCTTGAGGGTTATAATCTGCCGATCGGAGTATCGCAATACCAATTAGAAAAGTTTCTGCCTGATAATTTTAAAAGTGCGTTGCCTTCTGTTGAAGAAATTGAGGCAAAATTAAAAAATCAATAGGATGAACTCTACTGCCAACAATATACGTCAACGTCTGTCTCTCCGTAAACCTCTTGCAGAGGCACTTGATCTTACTTCGCGAATTGTAGATAATCTTTCGCTTCAAAAGCCCCCAAAGGAGGAGCCTGAACTGAAAGATTTTCTAAAAAAAGAACTGGCTGCTGTTCGAGAAGTTGTGCCGAGTGTAAAAGCCTTTGACAGAGATTTTCCTTCCCTTGCCTTTTCCATAGCCACCGGAATTGGCAAAACCAGATTGATGGGAGCTATCATTGCTTATCTCTATCTCAAGAAAGGGATAAAGCATTTCTTTGTGCTTGCTCCTAATTTGACTCTCTACAATAAACTCATCAAGGATTTTGGAGATCCCGGATATGAAAAGTATGTTTTCAAAGGAATAAGTGAATTTGTATCCAGTCCTCCGCAAGTTGTGACAGGAGAAACTTACAGTGACCGGACTCCCTCGCTTTTCTCATCACTCCAAATCAACATATTCAACATATCCAAGTTTAACAAAGACAGCAAGGAGACCAAAAACGGTGTCCCTAAGATGCGTCGGTTGTCTGAATATATCGGTCAGTCTTATTTCGATTATCTTGCTTCGCTTCCGGATCTGGTAATATTGATGGATGAGGCTCACCGTTATCATGGCCATGCTTCGAAAAACGCCATCAACGAACTTCGACCGGTACTCGGTTTTGAAATGACAGCCACGCCGATTGACGAAAAGAATAAATCGTTTAAAAACATTGTGTTTGAGTATAATTTGGCTCAGGCACTTCCCGACAAACGGTATGTCAAAGACCCTACTATTGCCGGGCGGAAGAATTTTGATAAGAAAGATTGGTCGCCCGAGGAAATAGAGATGGTAAAACTTCAGGACGGTGTCAATGTTCATGAACGTACCAATTCAGCCATAGAACTTTATGAGAAGCAGAATGACCGACACGTAGTCCATCCATTTATCCTTGTCGCTTGCCGGGATATTGCACATGCTAAAGCCGTAGCGGAAAAGTTGGAAAGCGATGAGTTCTTCCATGGCAGATACAAAGGGAAAGTGCTCCGTATAGACAGTGATACCAAGAAGGATGAGGAAATAGAGCAGCAGTTTGTAGCTCTTGAATCCCCTGATAATAAGATTGAGATCGTAGTGCATGTAAATATGCTCAAGGAGGGTTGGGATGTAAATAATCTTTATACAATTATCCCTCTTCGAGCTGCTGACGCTGCTATTCTTATTGAGCAGACCATAGGGCGGGGTCTTCGTCTTCCTTATGGTGGAGAACGAACGGGAACAAAGACGTTGACACTCTTACCGTGATTGCCCATGACAATTTCGCTCAGGTAATCAATAAATCCAAAGACCCCAACAGTGTACTCAGCAAAGTGAGCTATGTAGAGTTGGATGAAGATGATGATATTGGAGGAAACGTGGGAAAGGTTGTCAAGACTGATTCATCCGTCGTATCAAAATATCAGGAAAGAATTGAGAAGGCTCAGAATGATTATGAAAAGAAGGTTGCTCAACAGGTTTGTGATTCGGTTCGCGCAGTTGTTGAGGTCATACCTATTGTCGCTGAAAGTTATGCGCATTACGGTGAACTGAAAAAACCGGAAGCGATTGAAAAAATAAGGGAGAAGGCGATTGATGTCATCAAGCAAAGGGCTGCCGCTTCAAATGAAATATTTGCTGAAGATGAAGCTGAGGCTCAAATCAAAGAACTTGATAAAGTAATAACGGCTGTCGTCATTGATTACGAAAAGAACGTAATTGAGATTCCTCGTCTTGTCATTGAACAGCCAAGAATCCGTAAGGTATTCGAAGATTTTGATCTTAATACAGAAGAGGGATATGATCTTGCGGATATCAGTTATGAGATTATTCGCCAAAGTCTGGTGACTAATGAGATAGACATCATTTCTGGTAAGAACGGTTTATCGAGAGGAAATCCTGCCGATATATTGGTGTCGCGTCTTATGGATTACGATGACGTGGACTATGACCTATATGCGGATTTGCTTTATAAACTGGCGTATCAGGCGGTGTTTGCGATAAAATCCAATTCTCCTGGAGCATCTGAAGATGATATCGCTGATAAAATACATACATATAAGGAACCTCTCGCAAGAAATATCTATCAGCAGATGTACGCTCATTCACATGTGGAGAAGGATCCTCAACCACCCAAACGAGTCTTGCCTTTCAGCCGTATTCTTGACCAGCATATTATTGTCAATGAATATGGTTATCGAGTTGTTGATGATGTTCCTAATCCTGCAAGTTGGGCTAAGAAATATGTAGTTAGAGGTTTCTTGAAGTCTTTCTATCCGGAGTATCGTTTTGACAGCATGACTGAATGGGATTTTGCATATGTGCTTGAACATGATCCGAAGGTACTAAAATGGTTGCGTCCGGTTCCCCAGCAATTCAATATTTATTGGGCGGATGGCTCCAAAAGATATGAGCTTGATTTCATTGTAGAGACTGACGATGCAATTTACATGTGCGAGACTAAGGCCGAGAAAGACATGATGGACGAAGAGGTTCAAAAGAAAGCGGAAGCTGCACGAGCCTATTGCTCCGTAGTATCTGAGTATAATGCTGGTCATGGAGGTAAACCCTGGAAATACGTCATAATTCCGCATACTGCCGTGAAGCGCAACTTTTCTTTTGACTACATCATTGGCAAATCCAACTTATTCATCTGACAAAGTTTGTGTCATGAAAAAACCTATCATGTATCCAAAAGATGCTGCGAATGGTCGGATTTGGCGATAACATCGGCTCCGGATTCCGAAAGATCATGAATGTATGGAAAAGTATCGGCTTTCCTAATCCGGATATTCATGAAGAAGATGAAGTAAATGAAGTGTGGTTGACTCTGCCTATTGATTCTCCTGGAGAAGATAATAATGGTAAAGAAACAAGTAATGGTGGAAGTAATGGTGGAAGTAATGGTGGAAGTAGGAATAGTAAAGTCCGCTCAAAGAAAACGCCATATACCTTATTAAGCAAACAGATTATGGAGTATTGTAATTCATGGAGAAGCAATCAGGAAATAGCAGAATCTTTAGGTTATGATGTAAAATATCTTGGAAGTCGAGTGATTCCACAAATGGTTGCAGAAGGCTTATTGGAAAAGATGGATAAAGAATCCAATCGAAGTCCGAAGCAAAAATACAGAGCTCTTAGGAGAACTGATTACAATGTTTGAGTATAGGCTTACTCACCTATAGTCAGTGATAAGTTTGATTCAGGATAACATCGGTTGGCTTAGAGTTGGCTAAAATGTATACAAAATTTAAAAGGAATAAGAATATGGATAACGGGCAGATAATACTTTTTCAGACGCAGGGAGGCGAGACGAAGGTTGAGGTTCGGCCTGCCGATTAATCTATGTGGTTTACTGCCGACCAGATTTTTGTACACCGGTTTATTGGAGAAAAATAGAATAAAGGGTGTAGGTATCGGCTTTTTTTCGTAAATTTGCGACTGATTTGAATATTAATCCAATGAGAATGATAAGGGAGAAGATATATAATCTTATCAATAGGGATAGGAAGGGAATGTGGGCCAGCCGGATTTATGACTGGTATATGCTTGTAATGATTATTGCGAGTATAGTGCCTTTGATGTTTGTGGAGGATTATCCCTTCTTCAGGATCATCGAAATTGTGACGGTGACGGCCTTTATCATAGACTATGCGTTGCGATGGTTTACGTCGGATATCCAGCTGAAGCGAGGATGGGTATCTTATCTGGTCTATCCGTTCACTCCCATGGCTATAATCGACCTGCTGTCGATCCTTCCCGGACTGAACCTTATCAGTCCGGAGTTCAAACTGCTTAGACTGACGCGGCTCCTGAAGATAGTGCGTCTGCTGAAGATTTTCCGCTATTCTGATAAGATCTCGATGTTCCTGCGGGTGCTTCAGAAGGAGAGGCAGGTGCTTCTTTCGGTACTGATGCTGGCTCTCTTCTATATCTTCATCACAGCTCTCATCATGTTTAACGCTGAGCCGCATATCAACCCGAATACAGGAGCCGAGACGTTTCATTCTTTCTTTGATGCGCTGTATTGGGCAACCGTGACTTTGACTACGGTTGGCTATGGGGATTTGTGTCCTGTCACAGATATAGGAAGGGTAGTCTCGATGTTCTCATCACTTTTCGGAGTAGCCATAATAGCCCTCCCGTCAGGCGTGATTACGGCGAGCTACCTTGACGAGTTGAGGGAATACAAAAAGGAACATCGTAGCCATTAGAACTTAGATTATTTTTGCGTTCTGAGAAAAACTATTCATTAAAGACGTTCTACCCGCTTGGAGAGCCGGTTTTAAAAGACTATTTATCGAGTTTGAAGACGAGGCGTTGCACTCCGTCTTGGTAACGGCTGCTGGAGATGCGGAAAGTTCCTATTTCGGCGGTGTGGGCTACGTGGGTGCCCGCACAGAGGCATTCGTCGTAGTCGCCGATTCGCACTACTCTTACAGTATCGGATGCACCCTCCGGAAGACGGCTCATGTCGAAGCGGTCTATGGCTTCATTCTGTGTGATGAATTCCTCTGTCACAGCTACATCTTCGGCGACAATGCCATTGATATAGTCTTCGAGGGCTTTTATTTCCTCCGGGGTCAATGCTCTCTCCATATGATAGTCGAGTTTCGACTTCTTGCGCTCAATGTGTGCGCTGAAGGCGCGGCCGCAGCCATAGCGGCGGGCTATCTCTCCGTTTAGCAGATGCTCCGCAGTGTGCATCGGCGGATATTCTTGCTTGTTATGCTCGTTTATGATATTGTCTTGCATGTTTATGATATTGTCTGTCATTGCTTTGTCTTTCTCCCTTTGTAGGCTTTGGTTTTTCCTTTGTTTCTGCGGATCTGGAGGAGTTCCTCCATTGTGGAGTATTTTGGAGTGGCGAATATGTTCTTGATTTCGAGGTTGTAGCCGAGCGCTATGGCAAGTTCTATGAGATTGTTGAGCGATATGAGTGCTTTCTGCTCGAATCTTATTATGTTTGCGATGGAGATTCCAGATTTCTTTGCGATGTCAGCGCGTGTCAGTCCTTTCTCGACGCGGCGCTGGCGGAAGTCGTCGGCAATCTTCCGCGCCACGTCTTCTGCAGGCTCCGGCATAATGCTTTCCAAAAGAGCTAACATATTATCACTTG
>JAIECF010000033.1 GCA_029068655.1 Muribaculaceae bacterium
ATACATATCCGATTTGTTAAAATTTTTAAACGAGGCCCAAAGTTTAATTTATAAGTCTTTAATTAATTGATCATTGATAATTGATCATTAATCATTAAATCGAGGGTCATTCTTAAGCAGCCACTGAGCGATCTGCACGGCATTCAACGCAGCTCCTTTCTTGATCTGGTCGCCTACGACCCAGAAAGTGAGCCCGTTAGGATTTGCCAGATCTTTTCTCAGTCGCCCTACATACACAGGATCATGGTCGGCTACAAAGAGCGGCATGGGATACTCCTTGGCTGCCGGATTATCTACAACCACAAGACCCTCTGCTTTCTCAAATGCCTCACGCACCTGTGCTGTCTCAAGCGGCTCTTCAGTCTCAACCCAAATAGCCTCGCTGTGGGCGCGAAGCACCGGAACCCGAACGCATGTAGCGCTTACGGCAATGTCGTCGCTGTGCATTATCTTGCGGGTCTCGTTAAACATCTTCATCTCCTCTTTCGTATAGTCATTGTCAAGGAAGACGTCTACGTGCGGAATAAGGTTGAACGCAAGCTGATGAGCGAATTTCTCCACAGTCGGGGCTTTACCTTCCGCCAGTTCCTTGTACTGATTTTCAAGCTCTGCCATTGCAGAAGCTCCCGCGCCGCTGGCCGCCTGATATGTCGCTACATGCACTTTCTTTATCTTAGAAAGATCGTCGATAGGTTTGAGTGCTACAACCATCTGGATGGTAGTGCAGTTGGGATTGCCGATCACATTGCGCGGACGGTCGAGAGCGTCAGCTCCGTTGACCTCAGGAACTACGAGCGGCACATCCTTATCCATACGGAACGCAGATGAATTATCGATCATCAGTGTGCCATGGCGGGTGATGACCTTCTCATATTCTTTCGACGTTCCCGCTCCGGCCGATGTGAAGGCGATGTCCACGCCGCTGAAGTCGGAATCATGCGTGAGTTCTTCGATCACATATTTCTTTCCTCTGAACTCCATCTCGCTTCCTGCGCTTCTCTTGGAGCCGAAAAGCCGAAGATTGTCTACCGGAAAGTTCTGCTCGTCAAGCACGCGAAGGAACTCATGGCCTACCGCTCCGCTTGCGCCTACTATTGCTACATTCATATTCTATTCTTTTATAATATGCAATAGCACTTTAATTATGCATTATGCATTCTGAATTCTGCATTAAGACAAGCCGCTTGTCTTTACTGTCTTGTTAATCTTCTTTACGAGACCCTGAAGCACATTGCCCGGACCGAGCTCGATGAATTCATCAGCGCCGTCTGCGATCATTGCCTCTACGTCCTGAGTCCAGCGTACGGCACCTGTCAGCTGCTTGATGAGATTAGCCTTGATTTCTTCCGGATCTGTGTGGGGTTTGCCGTCTACATTCTGATATACGGGACATTTCGGAGTCTCAAACCTTGCTGCCTCGATTGCTTCTGTAAGCTCTTCCTGTGCGGGCTGCATGAGAGGAGAGTGGAATGCACCGCCTACCTTAAGTTTCAGAGCTCGTTTTGCCCCTGCGGCGAGAAGCTGCTCGCAAGCCTTGTCGATACCTTCGATTGATCCTGAGATCACAACCTGTCCGGGACAGTTGTAGTTGGCGGGAGCCACTACTTCGTCGATACCCGCGCATATCTCCTCTACCTTGGCATCCGGAAGAGCGAGAACAGCGGCCATTGTCGACGGCTGCTTCTCGCAGGCCTTCTGCATGGCGTGAGCTCGCTTGCTGACGAGCTTCAGACCTTCTTCGAAGCTTAAGGCTCCGGAAGCGACGAGTGCTGAAAACTCACCGAGGCTGTGTCCGGCCACCATGTCGGGCTGGAATTCATCGCCTAGACTCTTGGCAAGAGCCACGCTGTGGAGGAATATAGCCGGCTGGGTCACCTTTGTCTGGCGAAGATCCTCCTCTGTGCCTTCAAACATCAGATCTGTGATACGGAAGCCAAGGATTTCATTGGCTTTCTCAAACATTTCGCGGATTTCCGCATTGCTCTCGTAGAGGTCCTTGCCCATTCCTACGAACTGGGCGCCCTGACCTGGGAAAACATATGCCTTCATGTGGTTTTTTTCGTTTATTAATACCTAAAATTCTTTATCTGTATCGTCGTTAAGTTTCAGAATGCAAAATTACTAAAAATAATTCAATAATTTATCATTAATCATTCATAATTCATCATTAAGTCTGACTCCTAAAAGAAATACCTTCTCGGTGGCTCTTGTCAGAGCCGTATATAGCCATCTGTAGAAGTCTGTGCCCATTGCCTCGGCCGGTATGCCCCCCATATCTATATATACGTGTCGCCACTGTCCTCCCTGGGCCTTATGGCATGTGACGCAATAGGCGTATTTAGCCTGCACGGCGTTATAATACGGATTCTCCATCGCCGCCATTATCTTCTCTGTAGGTCCGGTACCTTCTTCCTCGTCGATCACGTGCTGGAGAAACTGGTCCATCTCTGCCCTCGGAATCGCCGGACCTTCCGCCATCAGGGCACGAAGCATCACTTTTGCACTGATTTCCTGTCCGTCTGACAGAGACAGCTCAGTGTCGACAAACCATCGGCCAAACATCTTCTCAGGACGTCCCACCCATTTTACCGTGACCGTCTCTCCATTGGCGAGAAACGTCTTCATCTTGTTGATGCGTCCCCAATAATAGTCGTTTTTTGCGATTACGAGTCTGTCACCCTGCTGAAGGGGTTCCTCAGCATACATCACGGTATTTCGTATGGCCTGGTTAAAACGGTTTGCCCGTCCGTTGCTGCGGGTGACGATCAAGGTCTCTTCAGGGCCCACGGTGTTCCAGGATGTGCTTAGCTCATCTGCGAGATCCATGCTGCTTACAGCTTTGATATCAGGAAATCCGCTGAGTTTAAGCGGTAACTGGCCGTCGCCCGTGCCACTTGGTTCTCCATTCTGAAGGCGCTCGAGAATCTGCCTTACGATGGTGGCGTTGTAAAGGATTCCGCTTTCTGCGGCCTGGCGTACAGGCACATCGAGAGTGTGATGAAAAGGAGCGAGGCCAAGCTGTTTTAATCGGTCGAGATTCATCGCCGGAGAGTCGCTCTGGCCTACGGGTGGAAGCTGTGCGGTATCTCCTACGAGAATCATCCTGCATCCCTGTCCGGAATATACATATCGGATAAGGTCGCGCAGCAGGCTGCCGCGGCTGCTGTCAGTGATCAGAGAGGCCTCATCTACAATATAGACGGTGTTCTGGTCGCGGTTGGGGCTGAGTCTCACTGTCGTTCCTCTTTCAGTGGTCTCAATGTGATAGATTCGGCGGTGGATTGTAGAGGCCGGCTTTTGCGACATACCTCCCGCCACTTTTGCGGCTCTTCCTGTAGGAGCGAGCACCACACTTTTTATCTTGCAGTGGGAGAGGGCCTTTATGAGAGCAGCTATGACACTCGTCTTGCCTGTGCCGGCATAGCCGTTCAGTACAAATACGTCGCGCCACATTCCGGCTATGACGTATTCCGCCATCTTGTAGATGGCTATAGCCTGCCCTTCGAGCGGTCTGAACGGCAGAGCTGACATCGCAAGTTCTGCCAGCTGACTTCCTGTCAGCAATGCCGAATTCCCTTCCATGTCTTATTAACGCTGCATATACCATGTTTATTAAAAAAATTTACCTGTTTTCTTTCATTATGTCAGAAAAAATCACTATCTTTGCCGATTGAAAGGGACACCCTCCAGGCCTTCCTTTTCATAAGTGATTAGTGATTTTAATTAAGCTTTAATCTTTAATCATTTATCTTTAAAATTAAGTATAACCCCTATATAATTTAATTTTTCATAAAGGTATGAAAATAGCAGACATCAAAGGTCGTGAGATTCTTGACTCACGCGGCAATCCGACAGTAGAAGTAGACGTAATCCTCGAATCCGGCGTTATCGGCCGTGCAGCAGTTCCCTCAGGTGCTTCCACAGGCGAAAACGAGGCTCTCGAGCTCCGCGACGGCGACAAGAGCCGCTACATGGGCAAGGGCGTTCTCAAGGCTGTCGCTAACGTGAACGGTCCTATCCGCGACCTTCTCATCGGTCATTCAGCTCTCGATCAGATCGGTATTGACGAGGCTATGCTTAAGCTTGACGGCACAGACACCAAGAGCAACCTCGGCGCAAACGCTGTTCTCGGCGTTTCTCTCGCAGTTGCCAAGGCTGCCGCCAACTATCTCGACCTTCCCCTCTACAAGTACATCGGTGGATGCAACACTTACGTTCTCCCCGTTCCTATGATGAATATCATCAACGGTGGCGCTCACTCCGACGCTCCCATCTGCTTCCAGGAATTCATGATCCGTCCTATCGGCGCTCCCTCTTTCAAGGAAGGCATCCGTATGGGTACTGAGGTGTTCCACAACCTCAAGAGCGTGCTCAAGGCTCGCGGTCTCTCTACTGCAGTAGGTGACGAGGGTGGCTTCGCTCCCAAGCTCGATGGCACTGAAGACGCTCTCAACGTTATCGTAGAGGCTATCAAGAAAGCAGGCTACGAGCCCGGCAAGGACGTGACTATCGGTCTTGACTGTGCTTCTTCTGAGTTCTATCAGAATGGCGTATATGACTATACTCACCTCAAGAACGGTGCTGAGAAGGAAGTCAATGGCAAGAAGCTTACCAGCGAAGAGCAGGCTAAATATCTCGAAGAGCTCATCAACAAGTATCCTATCGACTCAATCGAGGACGGTATGGACGAAAACGACTGGGAAGGCTGGAAGATCCTTACCAAACTCATCGGCGATCGCTGCCAGCTCGTAGGCGACGACTTCTTCGTGACTAACGTTAAGTATCTCGAGAAGGGTATCGCTGAAGGCTGCGCTAACTCCATCCTCGTTAAGGTTAACCAGATCGGTTCGCTCACTGAGACTCTCCGTGCAGTTGAGATGGCACAGCGCAACAACTACACAGCTGTCATCTCTCACCGTTCAGGCGAGACCGAGGACGCTACAATCGCCGATATCGCTGTTGCTACCAACGCAGGTCAGATCAAGACCGGTTCTGCAAGCCGTTCCGACCGTATGGCTAAGTACAACCAGCTTCTCCGCATCGAAGAGGAACTCGGCGACCGCGCTGTATACGGCTACAAGAAGATCGCCCGTAAGTAATACTTGCACCAACATAAACGATAATGGGAGTCTGACTTGTGTCAGACTCCTTTTTTTATCTAAACTTATGTCTCTCTTTATTGTTGATATTGTTAAATGTAGATAAAAATTGTAATTGTCGCTTAATTCCCATTATCAAATCTTTAATCTTTTATATTTAATCTTTATAAACAATGTGGTTTGTTGAAGCATTGAGGCATACGCCTGCTCTGGCTGTGTTTCTCACTATAGGTATCGGATTCTGGCTCGGAAAGTTGAAGTTCAAGGGTATAGCACTCGGGACAGTGACTTCCGTGCTTATTGTAGGAGTGCTTGTCGGTCAACTTGACATAGAGGTCGGAGGCCCCCTCAAGACTGTCTCTTTCCTGCTCTTTCTTTTCTGTATAGGCTATAGTGTGGGTCCTCAGTTCTTCAAATCTTTACGTGGCGACGGACTTAAAGAAGTGCTTTTCGCCGTAGTAGTCTGCGTGCTAATCCTGGGCGCATCGGTAGGCGTATCATTCTGGTTCGGATTGAATCCCGGCCAGGCTGCCGGCATGATGGCCGGCGCTTCCACTGCCTCCCCGATCGTCGGGGCCGCTGAGGATACGGTCAATTCTTTATCCGGTTCTCCCGAAGCTATAAAAGCAATGGTGGCGGCTATCCCCGTATGCTATGCCATGACATATGTGTTCGGAACTCTTGGCGCCGTATGGCTTCTCGGCTATGTGGGCCCGGCTATGATGGGTGGTCTTGATAAGGTAAAGGCGATGACGCGCGAGCTCGAGAAGACTCTAAGTCCGGTATCCGGTAGCGGAGATCCGGCAAGCTTCAATGCCTGCCGTCCGGTGGCCTTCCGCGCTTTCGAGGCGTCAGGCGAATGGATGTCGCAGTCAAGAACAGTAGCTGAACTCGAAGCTGAATTTGAGAAGCAGGAGCGGCGCGTCACGGTGGAGCGTATAAAACGCTCTGCCGACGGCATGACAATAGACGACATAACCCCCGATACATCTATATACAAAGGCGATCTTATAGCTCTTGCTGCCAGGAGGGAGATGATAGTCGGTGATCATAGCTGGCTTGGCCATGAGGTAGCAGGAGTAGAACTGCTTTCCTTCCCTGTTGAGGATGTTGATGTGACAGTAGCTGGGAAATTTCATGAGACTACGGTACATCAGCTTATGGAAGAACGCTGGATGGATGGCGTCGACATCAAGAAGATAGTCAGAAACGACGTCGCTCTCAATCCGCTCGGTGGCGCGGTAGTGAAGCCGGGCGACATACTCGAACTTGTAGGCACGAAGAAATGCCTCGACAGGGCTGCAAAGGAGATAGGATATGCGGATCCTCGTACCCTCGCTACAGATTTTGTCTTCATCGGACTCGGTATTCTTCTCGGTGGTCTGCTGGGGGCGTTAGCCGTGAAGATCGGCGCCGTGTCGGTAAGTCTTGGAGCTAGCGGAGGTGCGCTTGTAGTAGGTCTTGTATTAGGGTGGCTAAGGTCGAAGCGTCCGGTATTTGGTTCCATACCGAAGGCCTCTCTCTGGGTCTTCAATAATCTCGGGCTCAACATGTATATCGCTGTCATAGGCATCGCTTCCGGTCCTTCGTTCATCAGTGCCTTCTCGGAAGTCGGTCCTAAGATCTTTATCGCCGGCCTTATCGTGACTCTGGTTCCTCTCTTCCTTTCGATACTCATAGGGCATAAGGTCTTTAAGTTTCATCCTGCAGTCACTCTCGGATGCTGTGCAGGAGCAAGAAAAACAACAGCTGGCCTCGGTGCCGTGCAGGAGAGGCTCGGAAGCTCCGTGCCGGCTTTGGGATATACCATTACATATGCCGTATCCAACACCCTTCTGATTATTTTCGGCATAATCCTTGTGATAGTCACAAGTCTGTAGCGCCATCCCGGTTCTACATTCCCCCGATGGCTTAAAGCTGATGACTGATAGCTGACAGCCTGTAGTTTCCGTTTATACAAAAACTTTTTTCAAAATCCGGATACGTTCCGGATTTTTTTATTAATTTTGTATCAAGCAAAATATTGTTTCATAATTTAATTTTTATCTTACCATGAATCATACGAAAACCGTCCTCCACGGACTCGCCGTGATAGCTTTATGCTCGGCGGGAGTGTTGGGCATTTCCGCAGACATGTCTGCCAACGACAAGGCAGGAGTCGGTAATCCCTATCTTCCATTGTGGGAACATCTTCCCGACGGAGAGCCCCGAGTATTTGAGGATCCGGACAATCCGGGTAAATTCCGGGCTTACATCATTGGATCGCACGACCTTCGACTGAGAGACTATTGTGGACCCGATATCCGCATGTGGTCGGCACCTGTCGAAGATCTCACCGACTGGCGAGATGAAGGTCCGATATTCACCTACGAGAAAGATGGAAAATGGGACGTCATGTTTGCTCCTGATCTTGTAGAGGTGCGCGACAGAAAGGGAAACAAAGAATATTATCTCTATCCCCACAGCCGCGGTCCACGCAGGGAAGCCATGGTGTGCAAGGGAAGCCGTCCCGATGGTCCATTTACTCCGGTCAATCTCAATGCCGACGGGTCGGCAGTAGTGGAAGGAAGCATCCTCGGATTTGATCCCTCTATCTATATTGAGCAGATCACCGATAAGAAAGATCCTGATTATAAGAAAGGTTTCCGCGCCTATGGATTCTGGGGTTTCCAGCATTCCAGTGCTGCAGAGCTTGACCAGAACACAATGTATTCCGTACGCCCGGGCACAGAGATCATTCCCTATTTCATGCCTGCAAGCGCACGCTATGGAGAAATAAAGGATCCTGCCGGCACTGAATATCCTGCTCTGTATAGCGAGCAGAATCCCGGCGACTTCAATTTCTTCGAGGCATCGTCGATCAGAAAGGTCGGTAATAAATACGTGATGATCTTCTCCGGCTATTCTGGCCCGGACTATGGACTTCCGAGCACTAACTCAACCTTGCGTTACGCTTATGCAGACTCTCCGCTCGGTCCCTGGCGCAGCGGGGGAGTGCTGGTAGACTCTCGGGGTATAGTACTGAATGAGGATGGCACCGCACTAAAGGAGACTAACGCAGCACACAATACTCATGGTTCTCTTCAGGAGATCAACGGACAGTGGTATGTCTTCTATCATCGTCCTCCACGTGGATTCGGGTTCGCCCGCCAGGCGATGGTGGCTCCCGTCAAGATTGAATGGGATAAGAAGAAAGTGGCCGACGGAGGTACAGTGACCATTACCGGCTATGATCCCTATGCGCCCGACGAGAAGTGGACGGCTGCGGCTTCAAACGGCGACGTCTATCCCGGTGCCGAAGTCACTTCAGAGGGTTTTCAGATTTTTGGGCTCGATCCCTATAAGTTCTATGATGCCGGTTACGCATGCTATCTGTCAAACATCGGATCCATGCAGGATACATGGGACATCTGGGATCCAAATATGAAGGTCAATATGAATGGAGGCGACATAGTGGGCTATAAGTATTTCGGCTTCGGTGGTCTTGACAAGGCTACAAAAGGACTTAAGCCATTTGAGGGCACAAATCCCGGCAACGCATCTGAGTTTAATGTTTTCCTCACTCCTCTTGCTCCATGGCCTGTTAAGCTGAGCGTTATGCTCGACGGACCTTACGACAACGATACCTGGAAAGGAAAGAAGATCGGAGAGATAGTGGTGCCTGCCGTCACTCCGCGCGAGGTGACGAAATTTACTGTCGACGTCTCGGATGCAGTAGATAATCTTGACGGAAAGCATGCCGTATATCTCGTTGCAGAAGGAGCTCCCGGACGTCCTGCAGTTGCCCTCAACGGCGTAGGATTCAGCAGGAAGGGTGATCCGCTGGAATATTCTCACGCTCCCGAGGTTACTATCGCAGTGAATGGGGTTGCCCTCAATCTTCCCGAATATCCTACGCGTTCTACTAATGAAAACGGTTATACGGGCTATGACAGGTATGATGTCGGCTATTCCCTTCTTTCCGATAAGACACCTGAGGTAGCTGCCATATGCTCTGATCCGAAGGTAAACATTGAGGTTATCCAGCCTAAATCAGCCAACGACAATGCAGTGGTGACTTTCGATAGAAACGGAGTTGTCAAAACCTACACTCTGATACCTACGCCTAAACATTAATTATCAGCAAATAAAAAATCCCGGAATCGGTAAAGATTCCGGGATTTTTTATTTAGTCTGATCTGTCGCTTACTTAACGACGATCTTTGAAGCCTTTCCATTTGCAACCTTCACGTATACGCCGGGCTGCGGATTTGCTACCTCGGCGCCCTGGAGGTTGTAGTAGCGGACAGCTGAGACTGATTCAATCGAACCTACACTTGACTCTTTAGATTTGATGTTGTCGATGATGAGGAACATATTGCTCATGTCGACTGCATCGAACTCTTCTCCATACATCGATAGCGGAGCGTAGAGCCAGTTGAAGTATACGTGCTGGTTGTCTTCCACTGTATATTCAAATACTGTACCCTCCTTCATTGATGTGTCAAACATACCGGACATCCAATTGTATTTCCAGTCTTCAAGCATCATTAGCTCGCTTTCTGTCCATGGAGTCTCTTCCTCTGCTCTTGTGGCATTTTCTTCCTCATCCTGCGGAGCACCTAAGAACTCTACTGGATATACACCTGCCCAGCCTTCAGGAAGATTGAAAGTGAGTGTTACAGTCTTGTCAGGGGTCTCTCCTGAAAGTACAATAGCATAACGAGGTTGGTTCATCTCTACAATCTCCATATCTTCGGCCGACATTTCAAATCCTTTCAGATCGGAATATGCACCCTGCCATACCTCTACATCCTTGCTGCTGACGGTGATATCAAACTTCTCGGGAAGAGCGGGCAGTTCGGGCATTTCCTCTATTTTGGATACTGTCACCTGAAGCGAGATGATATTGTTTTCTGCGGCGTCAAACTGTTCTCCCTTGTAGAGGCGGATCATTGTTTCGTGAAGCAGACCGTCTGCAGGGAATGTGAACTGGTTGCCTTTCTTCCAGTCTGCGGCGAGTAGCGTCTCGATCGATTGCCATTCAGTTTCTCCGGCCCTTGTACGTGGTCCTACAGTATATTCAGATACATTCTCTGCATCGCTGATTAAGCCGTCCCAGCCTTCCGGAACTTCGAGAACAACTACTACTTCATCGCTTTCGCTCTCGCCCATTACCTTAATGGTCAGGATGCCGTTGTTTATCTCCTGGTTGTCTACAAGACCCTCCCCGAAGATTGATACGGGTATAAACTCAGGGAATGCAGGTGCCGGGTCGTCGATCTCTCCGCCTGCCTTCATGACATTGAAATTTATCTGGATCTTCGAAGCGGTATAAACTTCGTCGCCTTTATAAAGAAGAACCTCGGCAAAATTATCCATTCCATCTATTTCGAATGTAACGGAGTTGCCTTTTATATAGCCCATGCCTCCTAAATAATTCTCAATAGGGGCCCAGTCTTCTGCACCTCTTGTCTTAGTGATTTCTTTTTCAGAAACTTCTGCCCATGGGGCAGAGATTATATAGCCGTCCCATCCTTCAGGAGTGGCGAATGTCAGAGTGATGGATTCTTCTTCGCTCTCGCCTTCCACACTGAAGGTAAGCGTACCGTTTTCTGTAGCCTGAGCTACTGTCACTCCCTCAAGGTTATCGGCATTATTGATGGTATATTTGATTTCGTTGGGAAAGGTAGGCTCCGCGGGAGTGGGAGGTGTCGGATCGTCTGCATCTCCTGAAGGTTCGGAATATGCCAACGGTGCGATGTAGAAATATACTGTCGAGCCTCTCTTTGAGTATTTTACTACTCCTGTTACGTCATATGTGCCTGCCGGTTTGTAAGGTGTGCCGTATGTGTCCTGGAATTCATATGTAGTGCCGTCGGGGGTAGTGCCGTATGCCTTCGTAGTGTCGATTGCGGTTCCTTTCTCAAATGTCACGTTCTTAAGTGTGACAACTCTGTCGGCATCTGCTGGTGTTACTGAATTGACTTTCGGATAGACTACTTCTACTGTCTCGGTCGATTTTGCAGGAAGACCTTCCCAGATAGGACTGTTGTAAATGGTGGCGTTTGTTGCGATCCAGCCGGCCGGTATCACCTGGCCTACACTATATATTGTAGTTCCTGTATTCGTCTGGCTGTTACGGTTGCGCATATCGTCGAAGCATGCGGCATTGCCTTCGCTGTCTATTACAAATGCGAAGCTCAGGTTGCCGAAGGTGACGGTGGCTGGGAAGTTGACCTTCACACGGTCATAGATATCCGGTGCAAGTTCCAGGAGCTGTTTGATGTTGGATGCGGAAGGAATCACTTCCAGTTCATACATTGCATTGCCCGCTGCAAAGTCGGAGTTGCCTGCCGTAGCAGCCTTGATAAAGGTGGTGCCTTTCCCGACAAGCGTTACATTACCGGCTGCATCTACAGTAGCTGCGCTTTCATTTGAGCTTGACCATGAAATTTCAAGATTGTTGGGATTCTTGAGGGTAGGAGCCTTAAAGCTTTCACCTATGATTGCTTCATAAGACTTGTCGTTGAATGAAAGACCACATTCCTGCTTTCCTCCGAGGTCGGGAGTATATTCGACATCGATGGAGTGGATGAAGCGCTGATAATAATTATTTGTCCATGAAAAGGTCACATTCTCCGAGCCTTCCTGATCGCTCCATTCCCAACTCCATAACGCACCGTCGTTTTCTCCTGATATTTCTTTGCCATTGAAAGGAATGTCAAGAGTAGCGAGAGACTGTCCCGACATAACGAGTTTGACATAGGTAATCTTGCCTTTTGGCACTGTCAGGGATATCTCCGGAGTCATTCTCTTGGTTATTGATGAATACACACACAGGCCTGCGTTGGATCCTCCGGCATTGATCAATGCATATCCAAGACTGTTTTCAGAAGAATTGGTTGCTGAAAGTTCCACTCCGTCTTCTGTGAGGGAGAAACTGTTGGTAAATGTCAGATCCGCCTCAACCAAAGTTGTCTGACGGGTAAGACCTCCCATGTCGTCTTTGCCGTCGAATACAAATTTGTATTCGTTAGCCATTCCGGCTATTGCCGAAACTGCCACGGCGGCGATTGTCAGTAATGTTTTTTTCATTGTTAGTTGTTTATAGATTGTTTTTGGGCATCCATATGAATAGTTGCCTTCAAAATTACTAAAAATCTTCTGTATTTGCAAGCATTTTACACTAAAAATCCCCGAATCATTACGACTCGGGGATTTTTTAATTTAAATTATAGTCTGAAAGTTACTTTACAACGACTTTCGTTGCCTTTCCGTCAACTACCTTCACATAGATACCCTTGGCAGGCTTGGCAATCTTGCCGCCATTCATATCGTAATAAGTGGCATTGCCGTCGACTGAATCAACAGATTCAACTGCAGTTCCGCTGCTCTTGCTTACTAAGACATTGATGTTGATGCTGTTCATTACATCTGCAAAGCCATCCTTGACAAGCATAAACTGAGCATAATGCTCTTCTCCATCTGCAGGGAATGTCAGAGTGTTTGTCAAGCGCAATCCTTCTTCAAGCATTTCATCAAGAGGCCACCATTCTGTCGGCATCACTTTCTTGCTGACATAAGGCATGATGTCGTAATTGTAGTCTACATCGGAATATGCTATGAAATTATCCCACCCTTCGGGAACTTCAATCGTAATTGTAAATTCATCATCAGGACATTCTCCGGATATTTCGTATGCGAGGATCTCATCATCTTCTATCTGTTCAATATTTAGGTCCGGACAGCTTGAAGTGATTACATATGATTCTGGAACTTCAGGAGCATCAGGAGTCGGCTGTGCGGCATTGATCATCATCTCGATATAGCTTTCGATCTCCTCTCCGTCAAATGCGAAGTTAAAGCTTTCTCCATCTTCGTTGGCAGATGCAAGAGCCTGAGCTGCCCATCCTCTGTATTGTTCGATCATATTTGCAATCTCTTCCCATTCTGTGAAGTCGAAATCTGGATTATTCTCCTTTATTTCTTCTACAGCAGACTCATATTCAGCCTGAAGTGCATCCAGCTCTGCGATTACTGCATCGTAAGCTTTCTGATTTTCTTCAGTGACATCACCAGCCTTGCTGACCAGTACCTCTATGTTGATGGCATTGGCAATGTCAGCTTCATCTTCCTTATACGGAATTAACTGACCATAGTGTTCGTCTCCATCTGCCGGGAATGTGAGGGAGTTTGTCTTTATCAATCCGTCTCCAAGCAGATCTTCCACCGGAACCCATTCGGATGCATTTACCTTCTTTAGAGGTTCTATGTCCGGGTTGTAGTTGCAATCGGAGTAAGCGAGGAAGCCATCCATGCCTTCCGGAGTCTCTATTGTCACAGTATATTCATCATCCGGACACTTACCGGTCACTGTTATTGTATAGACACCTTCATAGTCTCCTTGGGTTACGTCAAGACTCGGGCAGCTGGTGCTGACTTTATATATTTCCTGGCTTACTTTTGCTGTAATTGAAATGAAGGCATTTTCATCCACTTCTTCTCCCTTATAAAGGTAAGCATAAGCAAATTCCCAATTTCCTGTTGCTTTAAATGTAAGTTTGTTGCCTTTGATATAGCCTTCTTCAAGCATATATTCAATTGGAACCCAGCTATGTTCTATTGAAGCTATCTTTTTCGGACCGACATTGTGATCTCCGACAGTTATGTTTTCTGAGAATGGAAGAATCACAAATCCGTCCCAACCTTCCGGTACGTCGAGTACTAATTCATATTCCTCTTCAGCTATTGCTCCTGTCACATCAATGTAAATTGATCCATCTTCTGCATCTTGTTCTTGTTCCACGATCAGACCCTCAGCAAAAGTAGTGACGTTGATCTCCGCGGGAATATTGGATTCATCATCTCCGGGTTCGTCATCTCCGGGTTCGTCTGGAACGTTACCTTTGCTCTTGCTTACAGTGAGATCAAAGTGGATAAATGTCACGCATGCCTTATCACCCTTGATTAATGCGATGTCACCCCATTGGGCCTCTCCATTAGTATTGTACGTAATTGTATTACCCTCTTTGAATCCCATTCCCAGGATACCTGACACGGGGATCAATTCTACGCCACGGGTCTTTACTGTGCTGATCTCTCCTTCACCCCACTGGTCGGATATCATCAATCCGTCCCAGCCTTCAGGAGTCTCGAATGTAACTGAAATCGTATTAGCTGCACATTCTCCACTGACGCTGAAGACTTGAGTTGTCTCGTCAAGAAGCTGCCTTACTTCTATGCCCGGAAGCTCCTTTTCTCCGTTGAGGGTATAATTAAGATGATCAGGGAAAGCAGGAACATCAACGTCATCCCCGGTTCCGGATCCTTGAGCTTTCGATACCTGCATCTCTATATCGATAGAAATATCCCAGAAATTGTCGCCTTTTACCAGGTAGATAGTGCCATAGTTGTCTTTCCCATCTACGGGGAAGTTGAAGGAATTGCCTTTTTTATATTGCGATTGAATTCTGCTTAGCGGCAGCCAATGGTCTCCGCTTCTTGTCTGGAATGGAGTGTTTCCGCCGTCGAGGACTGAATCGATCAATGAGTAATCCCACCCTTCCGGAGTTGTGAAGTCCATTGTTATGGCATCTGCGTCACATTCTCCGGTGATTTTGATTGTCAGACATTGAGAACCATCGTATGGAACCATTGTCTGGCTTACATTGACCCCTGACAGTTCTTTTACTCCATTTAAGGTGAAGTCAAGCTCACTTGGATAGACCGCCTCGTCTTGAGCTATAGCCATTGCAGCTCCGGCTGCAAGTGCTACGCATGAAAGTAAAACTTTTCTCATTTGTTAATTGATTATGGTTGTTGATGTTACATCTCGAATCTTACCGGAGTCCTGATTGTGGGTTTTACTGCACTCAATCGGAATCTTTATTCATTCGGAAATGATATTTTGCAAAATTAGTAAAAATATTCCGCAACTTATAATATTTTTTCGATTTTTTTTACCAAAACAACAAAAAAGTTCTTATTTTGAAAGTTCTTGAACATTTGTTTGGACTCTTTAGATTAATTTATTAATTTTGTATCCAAGATTAATCTTAGTCAAGATTATGTAGCGATTATTGGCTCTATCGCTTCTACTTTAATATTAATTTTGAGCCTTTATATTTATTATGAAAAGAATTTTTACTTTTTCTTTAGCTGCCGCCCTATGTGCTGCCGCTACTGCCGAGGAGTTGAAGGTCCTTTCGTGTGGTCTCGGTATCCCTGGTAAGGATGAACCTCAGCTTATGTTGTTGAGCATATCTCCTAACGGAAAGTATGCCTGTGGAGCCATTGAAATAGGTGATGGGGTTTTCATTGCAAATCTCGAAACTAATGAAGTTAAGTTTAATGTGCCTGATCTTCTTGACGATGATGGAACTTCTCTACGTCGGGTAGATAATAACGGACTTTCTATAGGATTTTGCGCAGATTATGCCTTGATGTGGCAGTTCGAGGATGCTATGCCATACTATTTATTCGGTATGGAAGGAACAAGAGGTCTCCTCGGAGAAGCTCTCACTAATGATGGCAGTATGCTGGTGGGTTCGATATTGGAGTCTGATACCAATGCTGCATTTTCCACAGATGGCGGCGAAGTGTGGAACCGCCTTCCGATGCCCCCCGAAGAGGAGGTGCTTAAGCTTCTTAAAGTCATGCCGCAGATATCCTCTGCAAAGCGTGTGAGTGGTGACGGCAAGGTGATTCTCGGTTGTGTCGGAAGCTTTACTCTGCCTTGTCTATGGCTGATGAACGATGAGGGCGAATTCGTGCCTGATTTATTTCCTGTGAGGTATGTAAAATTGTCTGAGGCGGATTTGGATAATGATGAAAGACCGCTGGTAGGTCTGTCTGCATCGTATATTGCACTTAGCAACAACGGACGTTATGTCGCATTCTTGGGTATTATAATAAAGAATGGACAGGATACATTGGTGCCCGTCGTTTACGATATTCAGACAAAATCCCTTAACGTTTATTCCGAGACTCAGGAAATAGATGTCACCGGCGAAGGTCTCTATCCTTCTGCGGTCAGCGACGACGGTACATTTATCGGTACGATTGGTATGCCGCTTCATGGTTCTTTCGGAAGCTTTATCATGAAGGCGGGAGAGACTCAGGCAGAAACGTTCTCAGATGCTTTCCCCGAGTTCTTAGAGAGATACGGACAGTCAGATTTTTACGGTTTCAATTGTCCTACAGCTATGTCTGCTGACGGCCGCTATATCTCAGGCTATACTTTCTATAGCGATGATTACTATGACCAATCTACCCCGGGTTACTACGAGTCATATGTAATAGATAGAGGTGCTGAAGTAGGAGCAGTGGATAGACTTACTTATGATTCTAAGAATCACCAAGCGATCTATTCTATTGATGGCCGTAGCATGCGCGGGCTCACTAAAGGTCTTAACATAGTCCGCAATGCCGACGGCACTGTCTCAAAGATACTCAAGAAATAATATCATATTATTAAGTTGTTTAAATTCAGCATGTTTTAATCTTATGCGGCCTCTTCGAGAGATTATTGAGCATGCGAAAGTTGAGTTAAGTTATTAAATGCGAGGGTTTTTCTCCTCGCATTTTTTGTTTCATCCCACCGAAGCCCACATGCTCGCTCAAGTATAAGATATCAGTCAGACAAGTCAGTTTGACGGGTGACATGTGTTTTTGAAATCATAAAAAATATTAAAATTTTAGCTAAACCGGCACATTTAACAAATCGATATTTTGTTTTTTTAGATATTATTCATAAATTTGCATCATAACAGAGTCATTATTGATTCATATCGGATATCAATTTATATTGATTGATATGTTAAACTATTTTCTAAGAAAGGTGTCTATATAAGATGCGGGGCATAAAGGCTCTTGCCTTGCGTTCTTTCTCATTAGAGCCATGATGGAATTATGAAGAAAATTTTTACATTGGCTTTGTCGCTTGCCGTGGGCACATCGCTTTTTGCAGATAGTCTCCAGATTTTTAAATGTTCCGAAGACGGTATTCCGGGCATGACAGAACCTCAGCTTATGGGTTTTTCCATTTCAGCAAACGGCAGATATATATGTGGTGCAATCGAGCAGGGTGGTGGTGTCTTTATCGCTGACTGTGAGACGGGCGAAGTAAAATGGAAGATGGCTGATGAAGCCGGAGGTGAGTTGCGCAGTGTCGACAATGCCGGCAGCTCGATCGGATTTCTTGATGACGATGGAGTTGTTGTATCATTTGAGACCTTAGGTGTAGATATACTTCAGAGGCCAGAGGGCGTGAGGGGAATTCTCGGAGAGTCGTTGTCTAACGACGGACGCGTTAAGGTCGGTTCTTTTACAGAACAGTCGTTTAATACAGTCGCCGCTTTCAGTAGCGACGGGTCTGACTGGAGCGCTCTCCCAAGTCCAACCGATGCTGAACTTGGAAATCTTAAGGATCACATCAATAAAATGTCTACCGCTAAAGTTGTAAGTGGTGATGGAAAAGTGATTTTGGGACATCTTGGAAGCTTTACCTTTCCGATAATCTGGAAGATCAATGATGCAGGAGAGTACCTTCCCGATTTCTTTCCCGCTCGTTATGTAAAGGCATCTGATGAAGACATTGCCGATGATTCAAAGGAGTTGTACGGACTTCCTGCTTTTTATACCGCTATGAGCAATAACGGCAAGTATGTCGGAGGAGTCGGCACAATAAAAGAGGAGTCAGGTGCATTTCGTATTGTTCCTGTCATCTATAATACGGAAGATAAGTCTATAAAGCTTTATAAGGAATATCAGGATATAGATTACCAGGGTCTGGGTCTTTATCCTCGCGCGATTGCCGACGATGGTACTTTCATCGGTACAATAGGAGAGCCTTTCACCAATTCTATAGGTAGCTTTATCATGAGGGCCGGAGAGGAAACCGCAGAGCTTTTTGTCGACGCATTCCCTGCGTATGCTGAGATGCTCGGTCCTTCTGATATAGAAGGAGGCATGAATGTGCCTACAGGTATTTCTGCCGATGGCTCATCAATCGTTGGATATACCTATTACAGCGAGAATCTGGATATCTACGATGATTCGCCTGCATATTATCTCACTTATGTGATTCACACCGGGCTTGCTGGAGTCGATGGTGTATCTTCCGACATGAAATCCACTCCCGAGGCAGTATATTCTATCGACGGTCGCTCTATGAAAGAGATGACCAAGGGCATAAATATCGTCCGTAAAGCCGACGGCACTGTCAGCAAACTCCTAAAGTAATTTCAAAAATAATATTCCTATAAAATCAATATTAATTAAAGGCGGGGATTTTTCCCCGCCTTTAATTAATATCGCCTGTTTAAAGACTAAACTTTAACTTCCATCAGTACTGCTGCTCTTCCCTCTGAGAAAGGTTTGGCCTGTACGAAAGCCGGCTTTATCACGAATTTCCCATCTTTATCCGTATAACCGAATTTCTTTCCTTTGACTGTCGGTATCGGCTCTTCAATTTCTACGGAGTCGTCTATCATTCTCTCCGGTTCGGCGTCACCTACCTTTTTCCCTTCATGGTCTATGTATTCCCATACATCATCGAGCATCACCTTGGCTTTCCCGTCGCGGAAAGGACCGGCATGCTGATACTTAATATCAATTACTATATTGCCATCACGATCGATGTAGCCTTTGGCCCAATCTATATTCACTGCCGCAAGTCCCTCATGGAAATTCCATGCGGAATGGTATTTCGGTTCTACTACTACCTTTCCCTCCTTATCTATGTATCCCCATAGTTTTTCTTTTCCCATATCTATAGTTTAAAGTTATTAAATTTCAGTATTTCCTATTCACTTAAACGCTTAACTCACACAATCGCCAACTTACATTCCATTACGGTCTTCATCTCCTCCATGCCCATGGCTTCGTAAAATGCCTTGGCTCCGGGGTTGCAGCTCCAGACGTTGAGCGTCAGGTTATGGAATCCGTTTTCACGTGCAAACTCCTTCACGTGGTCAAACAGTCTCTTGCCTACGTGATTGCCACGTTGATTAACGTCAACGCAAAGATCATCGATATAAAGCGTTTTTATTGGCTTGAGATTGACATATCCGGAGTGATCCTCCACTATGCAGAAACAGTAGCCTGAGACCTTATCATAATCATCGGCGGCAATAAATACAGGAGTCTCCGGATTAGCGATTATTTTCCCAAGGCTTTCCTCATCGTATTTTGTGAGTCCCTTGATGAAAATGTCAGGGCGCCCTTCTGCGTGGATATCATTGACCTGCACGAGGAGTCTCATTATCTCTTTTATATCCTTTTCTTCAGCTCTTCTTATCATCATTTGTTTTCTTTAAGTCTGATATTATTTCCTATTTTCTCTATCTTTTCCATCGTCTTCATGTCGTCGATCGCTTTTCTGAAAGCAGCTTCCACATTGGCGCCTCTTCTGACGTATCCCATTTTCCTGGATGCCATCATCGAAAGATCGTCTTCGCTCAGTGCTACCTGTTCGTTTAGGGTTTCGATGATTGCATTGATCAGCTCTATTTCAGGAATATCTGTTATGTCGCGTCCTGAGTCCGGCCGGTAGAAAGTATAGTCGATGCTGTCGCTCTCGCTCATCCATAATGCTCCGCTTTGGTCTGTATGGAAATTTCCGGTATAGGATCCGAGTGATTTCTGAATGGTGGGAGTTATGCGAGGCAGTCCCCTCATGGAAGTCACACGTCTGCAAAGATGCATGAAGCTGATCGGTTGCTCGGCAGCTATTATGTCTTTCATAAGCATGAAATCCGACTTGCAGATCGCCTCATCTTTTCCCATTGTGTAATGGGTGTAAGTCCTGGCGTTCGACGTCTTCTCTGCAATTTCTTCTTTTGAGATATCGAAAACTGGAGTTTCAGAGTCTATCCGCTGATCTTTTTCTGCTTCTGAGAGCTTTTCTATTATACGTTCGATCACACGTTGTTTGTTGCGATACCAGTCTACACTCCAGACCCTCATCACCTTCCAGCCGAGTCCTTGAAGCACTGCGGGCTGCACCACTTCGCGGTCGCGTGTGGTATGCGTCTCTACATAGGTCTTGCCATCGAGCAGGATACCGAGCCCGAATATACCGGGCTTGTTTTGGTGTTCTATTGCCACATCGACCCGAAACTTCGATCGGCCGACGTTGGTGGTAGCAGAATATCCCCGTTTTCTGAGCTCGGATGCGATGGCCTCTGCTATTATAGAAGATCTATGTGCCGATTTCGTTTGAGATGAGGTAGGAAGTGTGCGGGTCTCAGCATATTCAAGAAAATGCTTGAGCCCCTCTACTCCCTTCGCCTTTGAGCGACGGAGGTCGATGTCTGTAGACTTCAATGAGGAGAAGACATACATTTCCTGTCGTGCACGGCTCACAGCTACGTTGAGTCTCCGCTCGCCACCTGCATTGTTGAGCGGACCGAAGTTCATCGAGATCTTACCCTCTTTATCCGGTCCATAGCCGATCGAGAATAGTATTACGTCACGTTCATCCCCTTGCACATTTTCAAGATTCTTGATGAATATTGGCTCATACATTGCGGCTGCTGCTTCCTGAAGTTCTTTGTCATGATCAAGTCTTTCCTGCAGGAGGTCTTCGATAAGTCCTTGCTGCATCACGCTGAAGGCTATAACTCCGATGCTGTACCTGTTTGACGTCCCGCTTCTCAGGCGCCGTATGATTTCGGCTACTATTGCCTCGGCCTCGGCCTGGTTGCAGCGTCGTCCCCCTTTATCGTAGAGGCCGCCCCTGACCGGAACGAAATGAACTTTTGTCGATTTGTCGTCGACTGAAGGGAACGTGATCAGCGAGCCTTCGTAGTATTCATTATTGGAGAAGGCGATAAGGCTTTCGTGACGGCTTCGGTAGTGCCATGAAAGCTGCAGCGACGGCATATCGAGTGTCCGGCAGTCTTCCAGTATGCTTTCCATATCGTCGATGCTCGCCTCTTCCACATCAACGTTGGTGGAGGAGAAGAAACTGGTGGGTGGCATCTGTTTAGGATCGCCTACTACTATGAGGGAGTTCCCTCGTGCGATAGCGCCTACTGATTCGCTCGTAGGCATCTGGGAAGCTTCGTCGAAGACTACGAGATCAAATCTGTCGGCCTTCAGATCGATGTATTGCGCTACGCTAATCGGGCTCATCAGCATGCAGGGGCAGAGTCTGGGAAGGAGAGTGGGAAGCTGGTCGAAAAGATCACGAAGTGACAGGCCTCGTCCCCCATTGCTTATATTACGGTTGAGAAGTCCTATCTCGCTTCCATTGCCCATGTTGTCTGCCATTCTGGGCACTCTGGAAGCGAGCCGTGCGTATAGCTCCTTGCGTGTGAGTTGCTGGAACTCCTCAGTGAGTCTTCTGTATGTTGATCTTTTCTCGTCGAAAAGCATACCCTCGAAAACAGCAAGTTGCTCGTTACGCATGATCTTCTCTTTAGCCTTGTGCATGAATAGGGCTTTCAGGAAGGAGTCTTTGACGGATTCCGGAGAATATTCCATCTCCTCAAGCGTCTCCGCCACGCATCCAATACCATTTTTCTTGAGATCGTCGCATAGTTCCGTCCAGTGCAGCCATTCGCGCATCTCATCAGGGTGTTCCGCCCATCGGGCAAGCAAAGCAGACCGCTCTTTAAGATATGCCGCATCGGGCACTTCATCTATACCGAATTCTGTGCCGAAATGAATCCTTATCAGTCGGTTAAGTTCCTCTATCCTCGAGTGCATCTGTCTGTAGGATATCAGGTCGTCCACAAGAGTCTCTATCTCATCCCTGGAGATGAGAGCATTGTATTGCCTGAGCTTATTGATGAATTTTCGTTGGGCAAGGAAGCGGGCAACAAACCATTTAGCCTTGGCCTTCCTCCATTCCTGCCTGAGTTCTTCAGGATCCTCTTCGAGGATTTGGGAAGAGTTATCGCGCAGGATTTTACTGCGTAGCATCTTGGCTTTGTTGAGTTGCGTTGATTCTTTCCTATAGTCATTCAATGCCTCGGAATCAGACTTCATGCCCGATGACGTTTTCTCAGTATCCATGAGCATGGAACGCTCTACGTGGAGACCTTTTAGAGGATGTATGGAAGGTTGACCGATAAGCCTTATGACGCTCAGCAGCCGGCTCCCCAGCAGCTCATCGATGCCGTGCGTTCCTTCCTTGGATAAAAGGGTATCTATATCATTGTCGTATCGGAATCCGGGCATGGGATCCTGTGATATTGACTCATAGCGTAATATGCAGTCGTAAATGGAGAGCCCGTCGGATTTATCGGGAGTATGAAGGGCGTTTATGTAGCCAAGTAGCTCCTTTCGCTTCTCGAATATCTTTTCGGCATGGGTTGAGAAGTCTGCCGGAGGTATTATATGTACTACCTTTAGGGCTTTCTCAAGCTGACTTAGCACATGGCGCTTTGTAGATTTGTTGGAATGAAGCTCAAGGCAGAATGGGTCAAGACCTATTTTTTCAAGGCGGCTCTGAACCACGCTGAGTGCAGCCATTTTTTCGGCTACAAAGAGTACGCGTTTGCCGTGGTAGAGGGCATTGGCTATAAGATTGGTGATTGTCTGCGATTTGCCGGTTCCCGGAGGTCCGTAAAGAATGAAGGAATGCCCTGCCTCCCCTTTAAGCACGGCTGCCAGCTGAGAAGAGTCCACGTCTACAGGGAGCGCTGTATTGGCGGGGGAGACGTGTAGGTCAATGTCGTGTAGGTCTTCTGTCGATGGCGCAGGGGTCCATGTCATGCGGTTGGCGACGAGACTGCCTATTATATCGTTGGCTGAGAGTTCCTCACGGTGGTTGTGGACGTCGTTCCACATCAGAAATTTGCTGAAGGAGAAGATGCCGAGAAGGCATTCCTCCTCTACATCCCAACGTCTCTGATGCTTCAGGGCATCGCGCACTATTGCGAATATGAGCGGTACGTCTACTCCGCTTGCATCAAGCGGGAGCGGACTCAGACCGCTGATGTTGATGTCGTAGTTCTGGCGAAGAAACTCCATCAGCGTTACATTGAGGGTTATTTCCTCGTCGCGTGTGCGTATATAGAAATTTCCTTTTTTGTAGACCATCTCTACCGGTAGAAGAAGGAGAGGAGCATAACGCGGGGTAGTGCTGTGTTCATTCTCATACCATCGTAGTGTCCCGATGGCGAGGAATAGAGAGTTAGCTCCGCTCTCCTCTATGGCATTTCTTGCAGCGCGATATATGTTTTTTAGAATAGCCTTTGTCTCCGGCTCAGGGAGGAAAGTATGGAGGAGGTGATGTTCTATATCATTCGTGATCAGTTCATGCAGCTGTTCGTGAAGTTTAGAACGTAAAAGATGGTTGGTCAGTCCGAACTGGATTTCTACATTCGGCTTAGATGAAATCCGGTATTCGTTCCCATCCTGAAGATGGTCTTCGATCCGATTTACGTCGAATGATATGAACTGTACGGCTCTGCGCCGAAGTGAAAGGTTGAGCAGGGTGTTACGAAGTGAAAAGTCAAGAAGCTTACGCTCCCAGATGTCGAATTTCGTTAAAGTCTTGCCGTTTATGGAAATTCGGCTCAGGTCATAACGGTCATGTTGCCTGATGTCGATAAAGCAGGATTCATGATCTATTCCTTCTGTATTGAATGTCCATGCTCCTCCGCTCTCAATTCGGGTCGGAATTGGAAAAATCCTTTCCAGACGGCTCCTCTTGACATCTATGAATAGCTCGAATTGGCTGTGGTCGGCAAGATTAATCTCTGCTGCCCTGACAGCGTCTTCAAATGATACATTGTCCTGAACTGCCCTTGTGCATTCCACTACGAGCATTTCTGCTATACCGCGCGAGCAGTTTTTCTCTATGAAGGCCGGATCATCGCTTACACTGCAGGAACAGCATTCGTCGACGAGCCATACGCCAAGGTAGGAGTGTTCCTTCTGAATTATGATTATGCAGTTGATTCCGATCGCCTCAAGCGCTGATGCCATCAGAAGTGTAAGTTCCAGACAGTTCCCTATCTTCGATGCTATGACCTGGTCAGGCATGGCGACACGTTGCCCGGTGTCTTCGTAACTTGCCGGCATTCCGCGGTAGACTATACCCAAGTCGTGTATAGCGGCGAATACAGCGGCTACCTGCTGGCGCACATCGTCTGGATTGCCTGTCTGGTATGCTTTCAGCGAGGATGATCCTGTCTGTCGCTTCAGGATTGCGGCGCTGCTTACTACTACAGCATCGATCGACGGATGATTTGGAGTGATGAAGGACGCGAGAGTCTGTGGAAGGATTCCTGTTCCGGTCCAATGGTCGTAGGGCATAAGTTCCAGATCAAATGTCTCGCTCCCGATAATCTCTCTGCCGCTGGTGGCGGTGAGATTGAATTTTGTGACAGCCCTTTCCGTGATAGACGCGAGTTCCTTTGGATCCGGATTGATACTGAATGGACTGATTCTCACAGTCTCTCCGGGATTTATGCTCGCTATAGGTTGGCTTCGATAGTCTGCTACATAGTCACCGGAGCATTTCACTACTACATCCTCTATGCTCTCTTCGGAGATGTTAGTCACCTCAATTGCCTGACATATAGGTAGTCTGTTGTGAAAAAGAGCGTAATTGGATGTCTTCAGGTAGTCTGTTTTTATTATGACTTTATTCATTTCTTCCGGTGAGTTCAGAGTAGCCGGGCGATCATCGGCTACAAAATTAGTGGTTCCTGCAAAGTTAGTTAAAAAAACTGACATATGCAGGAACCATTTTCAAAACAAATGTTAAAGTTACAACGTCACCTGGAATTCGAGGCTCTGAAGGTCGCGGTCGCGCGATGATGTCCCGTAGAGGATCTCATATCTTCCCGGACGCGTCGAGAGTTCGTCGATCGACGGATCGTAGTATTCGAAGGCTTCTCCGTCGAGCGTTATCTCTACTTTTCCTGTTTCTCCCGGTTTGAGGTTAAGCTTCTTGAATCCCCTCAGCGACTTGATGGGAGCTTCGGGATAGTCGAGAGCCTTGACATACACCTGTACTGTCTCAGTTCCTTCCCTGTCTCCGGTATTGGTGACCGGAACCGTAAGAGTTACGCTGCCGTCGCTCTTCATAGATTTTTTCGAGAGTTTTCCTTTGCCTGTAGAGAAAGTCGTATATGAAAGACCTTCTCCGAAGGCGTACATGGGTTCACCCTTGAAGTAGCGGTAGGTGCGGTTGTCCATGTTATAGTCGAGGAAATCGGGAAGATCGTCGTTGCTTCGATAGAATGTGACGGGAAGTTTTCCTCCGGGATTGTTGTCACCGAAGAGAGTCTCGGCCAAGGCCTTCGCACCTCCCTGTCCGGGATACCACGCCTGTATGAGGGCGTTATAACTGTCTTCAACGCTGCCGAATGCGATAGCCGATCCGGAACAGTTGACGAATATTACCGGTTTCCCTGTCGCGTGCATGGCCTTCACGAGGCTTTGCTGTATTTTCGGGAGTTCGATGTCGGCCTTGTCACCTCCTTCTCCTTCCATTCGCGCGGATATTCCTCCAATCACTATGATGGCGTCCATATCTTTCATTTCTGCAGCGAGATCGTTAAACTCTATCGGCTTGCGCTCACATATATCGCCGCGAAGAAGCGCGAAGTTGCCGTTGCCGTGCTTGTATTCGATCACTACGTCATATTCCTCACCTTCTTTTACAGGAAATGATTTGTATTCAGGCTTGCGGCCGAATCCGAAACCTCCTCTCCTTCCACCCGGAGCAGCTTCCTCCACTACTTCCCCGTTGATTTTGAGGGTGTAGCCGTTGTCTGTAGAAAGAGTATATTTCATGTCGCCTGTGAAGTCGGGCTTAATGACGCCTGAGATCCTTACGGAAAGAGTATCCTTGCTGATTCCTTCCGCAAATCCCCATGCTCCGAATGTGCTGAAGTTTATGTCTTTGTAATAATCTGTCCTATCGGGAGTCCCGCTGAGCGAATTGTTGTTGAAGAATTCCACTTTCACACCCTTTCCTCCGTTGAAGTCACCGAGGTGAGGTATGGTGGCATATTCGTCGTCAAGCTCGCAGGCTTTTCTATACAGGATGTTCGCATCTGGAAGAGCCTTGCGTATTCCTTCAAGCAGTGAATGCTGATGCTCTTTAGTGGGAGTGCCTCCATAGTTACCGTTGAGAAGCTCTGTGTCGTCAGCGTTGGGACCGACCACAGCAATATTTCTTATACCTTTCGAAAGCGGAAGTATACCGTTGTTTTTGAGGAGCACCATCGATTCCCTTGCAGCCTGGGTCGCGAGTTCATCGAAGGCTTCGCTGCTGATCGTCTCCGGACCGAGATTTACCCAGGGGATCATTTCTGCGGGATCGAACATACCGAGCTCGAAGCGTCCCATGAGCGTCTTGCGTAGATGCCCGTCGAGAGTTGACTCGTCGATAAGTCCCTTGTCAAGTGCCTCGGTGAGAACCATAAACACCTTGCCGCATTCGAGGTCTGTTCCGTTCAATACGGCATCCACCGATGCGCTCAGCGGGTCGGGATGCGTCTCGTGCTGTCCGGGAGTGAAATAATTGTTTATGGCGTCGCAGTCGGTGAGTACTATTGCGTCATAGCCCCATTTGCGGCGGAGGATATCTATAAGTAGACGGTCGCTGCTGCAGCAAGGTACACCTTCGTAGCGGTTGTAGGCGCACATCACTTCCCTGACGTTGCCCTTCTTAACCAAGGCCTTGAACGCCGGAAGGTAGGTTTCCCATAAGTCGCGTTGTGATACAGATGCGTTGTAGGTGTGACGTAGTGGTTCAGGACCGCTGTGCACGGCATAGTGCTTGGCGCATGCATGAGTCTTGAAATATCGGTCATCGTCGCCTTGCATTCCCAATACTGTCTGCACACCCAGCACAGCATTTAGGTACGGGTCTTCTCCGCAGGTTTCCTGACCGCGTCCCCAGCGTGGATCACGGAATATGTTGACGTTGGGGCACCAGAATGTCAGCTCTGGATTTCCGGGATAGTAGATGACACCCATCGGGACGTTGAAGATGTTATGATCGGAGCGGTTCCAGTTGGCACGGGCTTCATCGGAAACGGCCGAGAATACATCGTAAAACAGTTTGTCGTTAAAAGCGGCAGCCATACCTATGGGTTGTGGAAATACGGTATAGTCATCTTGTCTAACTCCATGGCAGGCCTCGCTCCACCAGTTGTATGACGGAATACCGAGTCTGTCCACTGAGACCGACTTATTCATCATCAATCCGACTTTCTCTTCCGGGGTAAGAAGTGAAATAAGGTTTTCCACTCTTTCCTCGTTGGATAGTTCCGGATTTTGGAATGGGTATTTGTATTTGATGTTTTCCGAGGAAGAAGTAGCAATTTCCTGTATGTTGGCCTCCATTGAGAGAGCGCCGAGGGTGTTGCCGTCTATATCGGTCAGCTCTACGCTGCGGAAGCTCTTGCCTCGGTCTTTTGTCGGGGCAAGAGACACCATCACCTTAACTTCCTCTCCTGGTGCAATTGATCCGGTAGGATAAAAAGCCTGAATACACTCACAGCTTGGAATTGATTTCGCGATCCTGACCGGTTTATCCGAAGTATTCTTCATAAGGAAAGTGTGGCTTACGGTCCCTTTCGAAGGGTCAACATTCCCAAAGTTCCACTCATAAGAGTCGAACTTAACCGGACTCTTTCCGGTTTTTGCCTGAACGGGAGCTGCCAATAGCAGCAACCCGATGAAAGCAAGATTAATTTTCTTCATGTCAGTGTTTTGTGTTTTATGGTATAGATTTGGTAAGTGGACCCACTGTTCGTGAGCCCTCTTGCCATGTGTTTCATCCGAATGATTTCACATATTCATACTGCTCCTGGATGGTAGGCAATTCATAATTACGGGGATAGAGATTATGCTCTATCTGCTCCACTGCTTCATCGCAGTCACCTGCTATAGTCTTGTCGACACATTCTGTGGCAAACAATTCCTTAACTTCCGGGATTAGTTCCCTGGCCTCCATGTCAATGAGATAACTTACAACGAATCCGGCAAACTCAGCATCGCATCCGTTTCTTTCCGGCAGCCTCTCTTTCATCGAGATGATGAGCCGCCTGAATATATCTATCACTTCCTGACGCTTCTCCGGATTAAGGTTTGCGGTGATCGCAAGCGCCTCAGCTGCCAGAGAACGGTTCAGGCTGTCAAGTCCGGGTTCATATAGGTATGACTCCACAGGAGCGAGATTGTCTCCTGCGGAAGCGGAAATAGCCATCGGTATCAGTTCAGGAGCAAGGTCACCGAAATGGAAGTCAATAAATCTATCGGTCTGTCTTATTGTCTCGAGCAGTCCTGCGAGTCCATTTTCGCTCTGAAGCTGTGTGAGCAGGATTACAGAGTGGAGCAGAGATCCTTCTTCAGGTTCTCCGATAGTGTCATCTTCGATAGCCTTATATGTCTTGCCTATTGTGTAAAGCATGATATTGCTTATGTCCTCTGCAGCTTCGTCTTCAGGTAATGATAGAATGCGCCTGATTACTTCTTTGGGAAGTTCCTCATAGTTATCTTCTGATAAGAGGTCGTCCGCGATAAACTGATTCTTTACTTTCAGCTCTTTCGGATACTCCGGATATGCGTATGAATATTCTTCTGAAAGATGACGTTCCTTTTCCTGATAAAGTTCTCTTATTCCCTCCGATTCCTCTTCCTCATCGTATGTATTCGCAAGGTCTACATAGACAAACTGGTCGCCGAGGTGGTCGAAGAGTGTCTTCATATGCCGCCTTTCCTTTCCATCTTCTCCAATGATGAGGAAATGCTTTCCCTCTTTCCCGTATTCGAATTCTATGAGAGGAATATCGTCGGTATCTTCCTCAAGAATATAGCTTGCGGGAACGAATTCTTTAACAGGCTCGATACCTCCCTCTTCTGCGAATTCAATTGCGCCATATATAAGATTATGGACTTTTTCATAGTCGGTTTCCACAAGGTCATGGGTGGCTCTGAAATGTTCAAGTGCATCTTTGAGTTCTTCAGCTGTGAAGTCGATGGCATATTCGGCATCCTTCACTCCAAGGCAGAATGTGTCGATAAGAAACGAGGCATAGACGATCTGACCTCCTGCACGGTTTCTAGTCACAATGATATGGGCTAAGCCTTCTTTCTCCCAATTCGGATTTATATAGCATACTCCGATGGGCAGGTTTCTGACCCTTTCCCTCATATATCGTTCAGGTGAGATTTTAGCCTGGTTTCCACCTTTCTTCTTATTCTTTTTCATTCTTTGCAATCATTTAGAATCTTAGTCTGATTTCGCGTTACCTCGCATCCTGAGTCTTCGTTGGGTGGCATAATGCACTCCCTGCCTGTTTTTACATGTGCGAATGGCAGATAATTCACCCGATCAAATAATCAAGAACTTCCTCATATTCATTTGCAAGGTATCTGCTTACTCCCTCCGCAATTCCGATTATCTTTCTGACGCGAGGCATATAGTATTCAAGTAAGCTTGCGGATTCAAGGTATTCCATGGTCTTTCTGAATTGTCCGGTCAAGGTGCGGATATAGCTTTCACTGTATCTACCCTTCACTGATGCGACCCTTGTGACCTCTTCCATGAAATAAAGCATCAGTTCGCTGACAGGCGTAGGATCCTGTACTATCAGCCCGAATGTCTTGATCAGCTGATTGCAATCGCGCATTTTGGGTCGGCGTACCTTCCCGCTCCGTCCGTAGCATTTAAGGTATATCTGCTTCCGGTATTTCTCGCTTAGGGCATCTATGTCAGGGTTCAGGTAGAAGTCGAGCCACGCCTTTGCCTCTTTGCTCGCCTCATATAACTGAACCATTAGATCCGAGACCTGCCCCTGCGTCATCCCGGCCAGTTCCTTTTTCAGCTTACTCTTCGACATTCCTTCTATTTAGCCTCAATCGATATACATGATTTTTCCCTTGTCTCTCGGCTTAGCTTCAGGACTTTCAGCTGGATATCCGAATCCGATGGCGTATATGAGCGAATAACCTTCGGAAAACTCAAGCTTCTTAAGATATTCCGACGCCGGCTCAGAGTTCATAAACCTTACAGGACCTCCTAAGCAGCATGAGCCTATTCCCATCGACCATGCCGCGAGAATCATGTTCTCTCCGAGAAGTCCGCAGTTGACGCCTGAATAGGTGCTTTCCGGGGCACCGATGAAGACAACTGTGGGAGCGTTGCGGAAGATATTCTTAAATCCCGGATCTTTTGCCGCATCCGGATTTTCCTTTACAAACAACTCCGTCACGCCATTGATGAAATCGGGATTATCTACCACTCGTATCTCCCATTCCTGTTTGTTCATACCGTTGGGGGCATTTATGCCGCATTCCGTGATCAATTCCATAGTATCGCGTGGAATGACTCGTTCCTCATAGGCCCGTACACTTCGACGGCTCATTATAGTCTCAATCACAGCATTTTGATTCTCAGTTGCTTTGTCCTCTGCTGAATTATTGCCATCCTGTGTGCAGGAGGCAGAAATCAAAGTTAATGCAAACGATGCGGCTGTCAATCCTATACCTTTTATATTCATAACTATGTAGACTAAATTAATATTTCTACAAAGGTAATGAAAAATAGCCACCTGCGCAAACTAAATCTTAAGAATACTCGATATTGGGATTCACTGCAGCAAATTGGCGTAAGACACCGCCTTGCCTGACGTGCGAAATTATCATGAGGTAGCCGCTTATTGTTTTATCTAAGAGATTACCTTATTTAGCAAATCCACAATCTTTTGCTCCTCTCCGTAGCCCACAGTAGAAAGCCGCAACAGAGGGAGACCGTAAAGTTCGAGGATATGATCCTTCATTCGGTCTCTCTGAATTTGTTCACAATTCTCGTTATGAAAGCTATATCCATCTGTTTCAATAGCTATCAATGGTTCTTTTGTAACGCGGTTAATAATTATAAAGTCAATATGCGTTGAATGATGCAGGGCATACTTTGATTCTCTTTCTGTAAGATTAGAAGTGTCTTTTATAAGATATCTCATTGGATAGTGGCATATTGTCTTAATGTGCGACAGGTGTGGATAAGTCTTACTGATCTTCTCAATTAAGTCGAAGGTAAGATTCTCTGATCTGTATTCTGATATTTTAGTGTTTTCTCGCTCGTGTTCATCTATCTTCGAAAAAAGGTAATCGAAGATTGATCTGAGTTGGCTTTGTATCACTATGCCTTGTTGATATTTTATATATTCTATAAGATCATGAATATTTCCTTTACGTTCCTGAGGATTGCCGGTGACTACAAGGCAGAATTTATTCTTGGCTCTTGACACTGCTACATTAAGAAGATTCGCATCATCAGCGAATTCGGTGATAAGATCCTTTGTGACACTCATAATTATTGTATCTTTCTCTCTGCCCTGATATTTATGTACGGTAGCTACCTCTATTCCAGGAATCTGAACCGAAAATTCATCTACCTGATTATTATAGGGAGCGATTATACCTGTTTCGTCGAGATTGTCGAGCAGCGGCATTAGTTCCATCTTTATTGCATCAATTTCTCGTTGGTTGTAATTATTTCTGCAATGATGTCCTTCCACAGTAGATAAAACGTAAAGATGCTTGTCATTATCTTCTCTTTTTGTCATTATGAGCAATTCACCGTCATAAAATTTCTGGTTGCAGAAGTTTATAATGTCAGGGTGACACCGGTAGTGTTCACGGAGAAGGGTTTTCGGCACATCTGGAATCGTTTCGAGGATAGAATTTAGAAAACTGAGATGTGCTGTATTGTAAGAATCCGGAACATTGGAGGATACCCAGATATCCTCTAATGTGTTTTTTTCATCCTCTTTTCTTACATTCGGTAGTTGCTTGGTGTCACCGACAATAACTGCATTTTTTGCACACATCATCGCAAGCAGTCCGGTTTCAATTGAAACCTGTGATGCTTCGTCCATTATGACGTAGTCAAAAAGAATATCTCCTTTAAAGCAAGTTTTGGAGGAGAACGTGGTGCTGAGAACAATTGGATAATCCACTAATACCGATTCACCGTTTTTTGACAGGTATTCTACATTGGGTATTACGCTTCGTCCATCCCTATATCTTTCAGCAACTGACGCTTTTAGAAGTATCATTGAGTTATCTGTCAATGATTTCATGAGCATTTGGGCATCAAGTTTAGAAAGACAGTCTGTAATATTCTCAATTTCTGAAGAAAGTTCCTGTTCTTTCCTGATATAAAATAGCCAATCGAGCATCGAGATAATCCTGACGATGGATTCCGAAGTCAATTCTTCCTTGACATCTGCTAAAAAACGAAGTCTAAGTTCAATATTTAGCTTATCGAAAAATCGTCTTAAGCGTTTCATTAAACTCTTGGTATCGTTTTGGTATTTTATCGCATACTCTTTGATTTGTTTTGATATTTTGAGAATCCTTGAAGATGGAGTATTGATTTTCCTGCAGTTGAAATTTAGGTCGTTTTCTTGTTCGTAATGAGACATTTCTATCTTCACTTCTGCCAGTTCCTGACGGCACATTGCCAGCTTTGCCTGCATGCAGAAAAGAGCTTCTGTCTTATCAAGACTTGTCTTTACGGCTGACGAAGCTTGTTTTTGCTCCACATATGATATTCGCCAATCGGGAAGATCAGGATTCAAAGGAGGCTGGTTGGCGATAAAAGCTTCCTTATTCTTTTTGTTGCCTAATGGAGCTACAAGAAACCCCAGACCATTTTTAGAGAGTTTTTCCAATACATTCTCAGTGGCGGAGTTATTATTGGAAACGATCAACACCGATTTCTTTTCTTTTATTAGGTTGGCTATGATGTTGAGTATAGTCTGTGTTTTACCGGTTCCGGGAGGACCTTGGATAACACTTATCTGATTGGAGAGGGCTGCCTTTACCGCAGTTTCCTGACTGGCATTGCATCCAAATGGAAATAGGGGGGTATCGAGATTATGTTGTTTTATTCCGCGATTGGGTTTCAAGTAAACGGCTGCTGCGGTTTCCTCATCAATAAACTTTATGTCGTTATAAATGGATAAAAGAATCTTTTTCGAGTTTTCATCATCTTTTTTGAAACCAAGAGTATTTATTTCGGCACAGCGTTTCATATAATCAAACAATTCGCTCGTTTTTCCTTCCAGGCATGAACGGCGAAAGTTGACTTCATTTTCCCGGAAGTGCCTGGTAAAGTCACTTCCAAATGTTATAGCATAGTATTTTGTGCCATATTGGGAAAATTTATACACTTCTTTTATATTCCTTTCTGGTTTCCCGTTGACAAGTATTTGGCAGTTATCGATAGGCATTTGAGTCGGCTCCTTTAGCCAGACTACCGGTCGCCTGCATAAGAATAGAGTTTATCTGTATTGTTGAACTTCACGGCATATTTATGGCCATCAAGTGTGATAGACTCAACTTGATATGTCTTATCGACATCATCGATTATGATAATATTGTTCTTGAGATTCATAGTCTATTCAACAATTTTGGTCTTCAACGTCACCCTAACCACTGCGTCCGTCGTCTCCAGAATCTCCGGCATATCCTTCTCCCTCAACTCAAACCGACCATCCTCCACATACGTCAACGCTTTCATAATAACTTTAATGTTTAAACATTCTTTAATCCCGGCTTACAACTTGCACCCCATCTTCCTTTCCCGATGCAGAAGCGGTTAATACGTTGACTTACAAAAGAATATAAATCAAATCCGTACAAGCATCGTACATTTTCTATGTTTGTAAGTGGTTAACCCACTGCGATTTAATACATTACAAGCCGCATTTGCCTCATCCAGTGTCGATTTTATAGGTATTCGGCGATTTTCAATTGTCAAACTGACAACAGAAACTCCCTGCAAATGCTTTAGCATTCGCGAGTGGGATTTAAGCGCATGTCAGCCAATGGCCGGTGCGCGGTGGCAAAGCCATTAATACCCACCGCAAAGATAGTCATTACCTCCATATTATCAAAGCAATATCCAAATTTTAACACTCCCGACCATACGCCGCGCCGTACAAATTCAGTAAAAAGTATTAAGTTTGTCCGAATTTAGACAACTGTAAAATTTTGAACAAAAAAGTATGTCGAATATGTTTTAGTATTCAAATTTTTACTATCTTTGCAGTATGAAAAGTCCACTGGAACAATTAGGAAATATACCTGTCACTGCTGCTGCCTTGGAATCTCTATTCCCCACTATCAAAGGTGGTAACCAGAAAATCAGGTTGCTTGAGCGCGATAAACAGGTAATTCGGCTCAAGAGGGGACTTTATGTGTGTAGTCCAAATGAGACGGGCATTCCTTTGTCAACAGAGCTGCTTGCAAATCATCTCTATACACCTTCGTATGTTTCCATGTCGTCGGCTCTACGCTATTATGGATTGATACCGGAAGAAGTCTACGTTATGCAGTCCATGACGCTGAAACATTCCCGTGATTTCGATACCCCCCTTTGCCGATTTGAATACACATATATTCCCAAAGATGCGTTTTCAGTGGGGTTATCCAGTATCAAGAAAAAAGAATATGCCTTTGTGATTGCCACTCCAGAAAAGGCGTTGTGCGACTTGATCGCCAACTCTCCCGGAGTGAATCTTCGCTATCCCAAAGATGCGGCTCTTTATTTGGAGGAAGACATCAGAATGGAGTGGAGCGATTTCAAGCAAATGAATCCAGCAATTCTGGACGAATATGCAAAAGTTGGCAAAAAGGCCAATTCGATCCGGACACTATTAAAACTATTGAAGCAATGAAGAATGATATATATGACAATATGCTTTCCGCATACGATTTATCAACAGAGCAGCAAAAGCGGAATGCAATTTTCGAGGTCAATCAACAGGTGATACTTGCCGGTCTTCATAATGGTGGGTTCTTTGATGTGGCATCCTTTTATGGAGGTACTTGTCTTAGAATTTTCCATGGACTTCAACGGTTCTCGGAAGATATGGATTTCTCTCTCCTTACTCCTGATGAAAATTTTGATTTCACGAAGTATTTCCAGCCAATCATAGATGAATTTGCCGTTGTTGGCAGGGAGGTGGAGATAACGAAAAAGGATAAGAAGAGTTTTGGGAAAGTAGAGTCTGCCTTTTTGAAAGATACCACTGATGTATATGATGTGTCATTCCAAACTGATAAATCTATCAAGATAAAGATTGAGGTTGATACTTTGCCACCGTTGAATTTCAGGACAGAGCAGAAATTGTTGTTGCAGCCACATTCATTTATGACACGTTGCTTTACACTGCCGGATTTATTCGCCGGTAAAATGCACGCATTGGTCTACCGTGCATGGAAAAATCGCGTGAAGGGGCGTGATTGGTATGACTTTGAATGGTATGTCCGACACAACGTACCATTGGGTTTTACACATCTTGCCGAGCGAGCTTTGCAATTTAACAATGAAGTTCTTGACAAGGATTCATTTATTCTTCGACTGAAAGAAAAGCTGATGTCGGCAAATATGAATCAAGTGAAGAGGGATGTGCTCCCATTTGTGAGAAACCCTCGTGAACTTGATATATGGTCAAATGATTATTTTGTTCAGCTTGCTGATATGGTAAGGTTTGAATGATAAGGCAATGAAGATACAGTATTGCTCGGATATACACATGGAGTTTCATGATAATATGCGCTTCATGAAGTCACTGCCACTGGAGGTGGTCGGGGATGTACTTGTCATTGCCGGTGATGTCGGTTATCTTGTTGATACGACAATCCCACATCTAAGATTTTGGAAATGGGC
>JAIECF010000034.1 GCA_029068655.1 Muribaculaceae bacterium
GCTACTTACCTCACAAAAGAAGGTTATGACAAGAAGATGGCTGAGCTTGCCGAACTTGAGGCACAGCGTCCGGCCATAAAAAACGCTATAGCTGAAGCCCGCGACAAAGGCGATCTTTCGGAAAACGCCGAATATGATGCCGCAAAGGAGGCGCAGGGAATGCTCGAGATGAAGATCGCTAAGATTAAAGAGCTGATCGCTTCATCACGAATCATAGACGACAGCAAGATAACTACCGACGAAGTAGGACTTCTCAACAAGGTGACCATCAAGAACACCAAAAACGGCATGCAGATGACCTATACCATCGTGACTGAAAATGAGGCTAACCTTGCAGAGAAGAAGATTGCATCTTCCACTCCGATAGCGAAAGCCTTGATGGGACACAAGGTCGGCGATACCGTCAAGGTACAGGCACCCGTAGGTGTTCTTGAATTCGAAATCCTAAAGATCGAGCTTTGACCATGACTATTTTCTCTAAAATTGCAGCAGGAGAGATACCCTCCTACAAAGTAGCGGAAGATGACCGTTACTACGCATTTCTCGATATCAATCCACTGCAGTGGGGACACACCCTCGTAATACCGAAGCAGGAGACAGACTATATCTTCGATCTTGACGATGAGACACTCGCCGGACTTCAAGTATTTGCCAAGCGTGTGGCAAAGGCCATGAAGAAAGCCTTACCGTGCCAAAAGGTTGGACAGGCAGTGCTCGGATTAGAGGTGCCTCACGCCCATATCCACCTCGTTCCTCTGAAATCAGAGGGAGATATGGACTTCCATAAGAAGATAGAGAATCCTGATCCCGCTGAGATGGCCCATATAGCCGCGGCGATAGCAGAGAATTTTGAATAGCATACAAGCGGGCTCCCCCCTGGAATTCTCTCAACTTATCTCACGACATCATAATATTTTTTAGACCGCATTGAGCCACAATGCGGTCTTTTACGTTATGTATATATAAACTTACCACTAAACCTAAAACAATACCAATGGAAATACTCAACTTCATAAAGATATACGAGAAAAGCTTCGCCGAAAACTGGGATCTTCCGGCTCTTACTGACTACACTAAGGGAGAAACCATTACTTACGGACAATTAGCCTACAATATCGGGCTTGCCCATACATTCTATCGATCTATCGGAATCAAACCGGGAGATAAAATCGCACTTTGCGGGAAAGACTGTTCCGATTGGGTCCAGATCTATATGGGAGTAGTCACCTATGGAGCTATAATAGTTCCGATACTCTCTGAATTCAATCCTATAGATATAGGCCACATCGTGACGCACAGCGGCGCTTCTGTGCTCATCGTTCAGGAATCCATATGGGAGCATATGGATCCGGATTCACTGACCAAAGTGAAAGCAGTATTCTCTCTGAAAGGCCATGAGGTGCTTTTCGAGGCAGACAGTACTGAAATAAAGCGACATTTCAGATTGACAAGACGCCGCTTCAACCGTGCTCACCCGGATGGATTCAAGCCAGCTGACATCAAGTATGCAGATCGTGATAACTCCGAACTTACAGAAATCAACTACACCTCCGGCACTACAGGCTTCTCAAAAGGAGTCATGCTGACAGGAGAAAACCTTTCCGGCAACGTGTGCTTCGGCATCCACAGCAAACTACATTACAGATCAAGTCGCGCTCTCAACTTTCTTCCTCTCGCCCACGCATACGCCTGTGCCTTCGATATGCTTACCCCTCTGGCCGTAGGCAGCCACATTACAATTCTCGACAAGACTCCTTCCCCTCGTATCCTTCTTAAGGCTCTCGGAGAAGTGAAGCCAAACCTTATCATCTGCGTACCTCTGATACTTGAGAAGATCTATAAGACTCAGATACTTCCTATGATCTCAAAAGGGCCTATCAGATGGACACTTGCGGTGCCGCTTCTCGACAGCATCGTATATTCAAAGATACGGCGCAAGCTCATAGATGCGTTCGGTGGAGAGTTTGAGGAAGTGATAGTTGGCGGAGCCGCACTCAACCATGAGGTGGAGGATTTTCTCTATAAGATAAAATTCCCGTTTACAGTAGGATATGGCATGACGGAATGTGGCCCCCTCATCTCCTATACTCCCTGGCGCGAGTTCATACCCGGAAGCGCAGGACGTACTCTCCCCACAATGGAAACCGTGATAATGAGCGAAGATCAGGAAAATATCCCGGGAGAGGTGTGCGTAAAGGGAGTCAACGTAATGAAAGGATACTATCGCAACAAGGAGGCTACAGAAGCCGTACTCGATGAAAAAGGATGGCTAAAAACGGGCGATATGGGCACGCGTACTCCTGATGGCACACTCTTCCTTCGTGGTCGCAACAAAACTATGCTTCTCTCGGCAAGCGGACAGAACATCTATCCTGAGGAAATAGAGGCTAAGCTCAACAATATGCCGTTCATCGCTGAGTCACTCGTGGTGGAACGTGACGGAAAACTCGTGGCTCTCGTATATCCCGACTATCCTGCACTCGATAAATTCGATCTTGCGAGCACCGATATGACCGAAAAGATGGAGGAAATAAGAAAGGAGCTCAACCGGTTGGTGGCTCCTTACGAACAGATATCTAAGATACAACTTGTTCCAAACGAATTTGAAAAGACCCCGAAACGCTCTATTAAGAGATTCCTCTATTCTTAGTCGCGACGGAATATATCTCTTGTATAGACCTTGTCAGCAACATCATCAAGCACCGGATCGTAACGATTTGCAATGATAGCCTGAGATATCGTCTTGAATTTGTCCAGATCATTCACGACGGCGCTTCCGAAGAAGGAGGTGCCGTCTTCAAGTGTTGGTTCATATATGATCACTTGAGCACCTTTAGCCTTTATACGTTTCATCACACCCTGAATGCTTGACTGGCGGAAATTGTCAGAATTAGACTTCATCGTCAGGCGGTAGACTCCAATGACGGGTGCCTCTCGCTGCGCGTTAGGCGTTGCCGGCTGGGAATGCTTAGAATAGTGTGGATAATGATTATTGAGGGTATAGTCATACCATCCTGCGAGACGGAGCACCTGATCGGCAATGAAGTCCTTGCGGGTACGGTTACTCTCCACGATAGCCGACATCATGTTCTGGGGCACCTCTGCGTAGTTGGCGAGTAGCTGTTTTGTATCTTTTGGCAGACAGTAACCGCCGTAGCCAAAGGAGGGATTATTATAATGCGAGCCGATACGGGGATCAAGACCTACACCTTCTATAATAGCTCGGGAATCAAGACCCTTGACCTCGGCATAGGTGTCAAGTTCGTTGAAATAGCTTACCCGCAATGCCAGATATGTATTTGCAAAGAGTTTAACCGCCTCAGCCTCTTTCATGCCCATATAGAGCACAGGAATATCCTTCTTTACTGCTCCCTGTTCGAGAAGCGATACGAAAAGACGGGCAGCATCGTCCATAGCCCGAATATCCGTGACCCGGAGTATGGCATCATTCTCATGAGCATAGCGTTTATTCTCGATAATCTTCGGCACTCCCGCTATGATGCGAGATGGATAGAGATTATCGTATAAGGCCTTAGATTCACGCAGGAATTCCGGAAAGAACATAAGGTTGAACTTCTCGACTCCCGCATTTGCATACTTAAGATAGAGGGAACGGCAATATCCCACAGGTATTGTCGACTTTATGACCATTACAGCGTCCGGATTGACCGAGAGAACAAGATCGATCACATCCTCTATACAATGTGTGTCGAAGAAGTTAGTCACAGGATCATAGTTGGTAGGAGCCGCTATCACCACGAAGTCAGCATCTCTGTAAGCCTCCGCTCCATCAAGTGTGGCGGTAAGGTCCAGATCCTTTTCAGCAAGATATTTCTCAATATATTCATCCTGGATCGGGGATATGCGGCTGTTAATGAGATCCACCTTCTCGGGAATTATGTCGACTGCAGTCACATGGTTGTTCTGGGCGAGAAGGGTTGCAAGCGATAGACCCACATAGCCTGTTCCAGCCACAGCGATATTGTATTTCTTCATATTCCGTTGTGCTGAAA
>JAIECF010000035.1 GCA_029068655.1 Muribaculaceae bacterium
TATAACGTTATATTTTCCGGTACTTTTTTAGATTGCAAAAATACTAAAATTAGTATCAGAAACAAAATTTAATGATAAAAAGTTTCATAAAACTTATTCCTTTAGGTATTCGATGGGATCGGCGTGCATTATGTCGCGGATCTTCCAGGCAATGGTGAGAGCGGTCACGGCCATAATGAGCAGCAAGCCTACGATATAGGCCGGTATAATATTTCCCGAGTCGAATCCTAAGAATATCGGCTGAAGCACCTTATCAGATACCATGAAACACAAGGGTAAAGCCATCAGGGCGGCGACGGCAATTATCCATAGGTAAGTGCGTGTGAAGATCATGGCGATTACCTTACGGCCGGCTCCGTTGAGTTTCCGCAAAGCCATTTCCTTCCTTCTCCGCCGGGTATCGAGAGCGACTCCGGCATACACAGCTGCCATGGTAGTAACTACACTGATTATCGATAATATATAGATCATGGTGATCATGACTTTCATGACTTCATAGTTATCGGCTTTATCTTGATAAAAACTTTTGGGCTTGATGTCAATCCTTGAGGGAAAAACCTCATGTATCACATCATCTATATCCTGACGTACCTGGTTTTCCATCCCTGCCTTCGGCGTTATTATACGGGTGTAGGCAAAAGACATCGGCTCAGTTACGTCATATACCACAATTGCATTCCCGCTTGAAGATTCCAGAAAGGGGGTGCGGTCAAATACACCCTTTATCTCATAATCTCCATAATGAGGAATCTCTACGGTTCTGCCGTTCCAGAGATTCCTGTCGATGAGTGTCTGTTTAGTTGCTTCGCTGACTATAGCAAATCTGTCAAGATTGACTTTCACATTTATATCCTCGCTCTTCAATCTGTAGAAATCAGCAGCGTCCGTGTTATGCTGGAAAAAAACATGATAGGTGATATAATCCTTTTGCTCGTCATCGAGAGGCTTGTTGGTCATGTATTCTAAGAATTTATAAATCTTCTCAACTGATTCAACTGATTCTATCCTGCCAAAGAATTCTTTTGATTGATCGTCAGTGAATCCGTTAAGCCTGATAGTCAAAAACTTCCTGTATCTATCCGCATCATTAGGGATTCCATTATACTCCTTTATGCTTCTGACCGACATGAAAAACAAGACAGTGACACAGGTAAAGACGATAGATACGGTCATCTGCACTGTAAGTCCGACATTGCGCAGACGATGTCTTGGCATAGGCTTCATCCTGAGCGCGAGTCCTGTCTGGTCGCGGCGTATCCTTCTTACAGTCCAAGCCACTACGATCAGACTTATGATTATAAGGACAAGTATAGCAATCAAAGCAACCGGAATTGCTGCTGACATACTGTAGTTATTTTCAACAAAGAGATGTGTGTAGTTTGTAGTAAGAAATCCGGAAGCTAAAGATATAAACACCAGCGACAAGGCAAGAGTAATAAAAAGTACTATCAGTATCTCGGTTGAAAAGAGGAGGAACATTGAAGATGGCTGGCAACCAATGCATGTACGTAAGGCAACCTCACGTTCACGTAGCCTGAACAACTGGGTCTGCTGCCTCAGATAATTGGAGAAAGCCACCAAAACAAAAATGAAAAGAAACAATATAATAGCATTGCGAATCGCCATAGTCTCTTTTTCCGAGTAATAATCCTTCGCATTGAGCAACTTGATCTTTTCGTTACCCAAAAGCTCTTTAAGTTCTTCAGTCAGTTCATCCACTGATGCGCCGTCCTTAAGGATAAAATAGCATAATGCATCGTTTATACTCAAAAGTTCATCCTCACAAACAAAAATGCCTTCAGTCAATTGGAAAAACTTGTGAGTAGGAGATGGATTTTCCATTACATCCTTGACGATGTATGTTTTGTCCATTGGGTTGCCATTGAAGTAAAAGTAACCTACATTGATGATTTTCCCGATAGGATTTTCCTTATCAAACAGTTTCTGAGCGAGTTTCTCGGTAATCACAGTCTCGTTATCGGCAAAGGTTTCGATAACTTTTCCGGTATATACTGATCTCATTCCCTGGGATCTTAAAAAATCTTTGTCTGTGACGACTGCCTCGTTAAGGAGTGAACGTTCGTCTTCTTCTCCTGAATTGGCGGTTATGCTTATTCCAGGGTATCCGAAAATGGAATAATGGATTTCCTCAACCCCTTTGAAATGATGGCCTAAGATCAGAGATATTTCCCGAGAGTCGGCTATTTGGGTAAAGTATTGATCAATATACTTGTAATCATCATGCGAGAAAAGGACTGTCCTGTCGGCATAAGGTTGGCTTAACAGAGGAGTCGGCTTTATTGACAAAGCTATTGAGGAAACGACCGCCATCAACGTCAGGCTGACGGCCATCGCGCAGATGCTTATGGCAGTCTGGGTCTTGTATTTGTTGAGATTCCGTAGTGAAATCCGTATATAGTGTAGTAACATGGTTCTTATTTTAATTCATAATGCATAATTATTCCTTGAATCTACCACAAAGCGCCTCTCCGAGGCTACTGTTTTCTTAGGGTCACCCCAGACTGAAGTCTGGGGTTTCGGCATGATTATCAGGTCTCCGACCTGAACTGCGCTGATGGTGCTATCGTGATTGACCTGTAATTATTCCTTGAGGTATTCAATGGGGTCTGCACGCATGATGTCACGGATCTTCCATGCTATGGTGCACACAGTCACAGCGAGGATAAGCAATAGTCCTATGAAGTATGCTGGTAATACACTTGCCGGTTCTATCGCTTCAAAAATGCGTTTGAGAAGAGACTCAAACACGATGAAGCATAGAGGAAGGGAGATTAGGGCAGCAACTCCCACTATCCAGATGTATGTGCGTATGAAAATCATGGCGATGATCTTTCTGTCGGCTCCATTGAGTTTTCTTAAAGCCATCTCCTTTCTTCTGCGACGCGTATCTAATGAGACACCTGCATATATCGCAGCCATAGTCATCATAACACTGATTGCCGAGAGAATACATATTATCGAGATCAAAGCATTGTCAACTTCATAGTGGAATGCATTGACCTCATAATAACTTTTAGTTTCTATGTCGATACGCGAGGGAAGAATTTCCCTGATAGCGCTCCGGATGTCATTTCTTGCATCCTTTTCCATTCCAGCCTTCGGCAAGATGATCCTGTCGTATGCGAAAGCCATCGGCTCTGAAGTATCATATACTATAATGTCATTCCTATCGTCGGTCATTTCAAATGGAAGACAGTCAAACACACCTTTAACTTCGTAATCTCCATATTCAGGAACTGTTACCGTCTTCCCATTCCATAGATTTTTATCTATCAATGTCTGACGAAATGCTTTACTGATCAATACAAACTTATCTGGATTGACATTCCCAACGATATCCTCACATTTCAATTTGTGAAAGTCAATACCATCCATATCTTTTTGGAAAAGTAAATTTAACACAACAAAATCAGTCTGTTCTTCATTGAAGGGGAGAAATCTCCGTACTTCTATGAATTTGAATACCTTCTCTACAGAACTCAAGGATTCAATCTTATTGTAGATAGCATCTGATTCCTGATCACTGACGGCAAGCATCCTGAGCGTGAGATATTTCTTGTAGCTGTCCATATCATCCGGAATGCCAAAGCTTTCCTTTATTCGGCTGCCGGAAATAAAAAACAAAACGGCAATGCATGTGAAAACCATACTTATCATCAATTGCAGGGTGAGACCTATATTTCGAATGCGATGTTTAGGCATGGGCTTCATTCGCATGGCAAGACCTGTCTGGTCGAGGCGTATTCGTCTTACAGTTATTGCGACAACTATAAGGCTTATTGCAATCAGGATTGTAATGGCTATAAGTGCAGCAGGAATAGCCTCTGTCAGACTATAGTTATCGTATTCAAACTGTAGAGTGTAGTGGGAAATTAAAAACGCTGATAATAAAGAGATAAGGATAAGTGTAAATCCGAGGGTTGCCAAGAGAACGATCAATATCTCACATGAAAAGAGTATAAACATTGATGAGGGCAAACATCCGATGCATCTGCGCAATGCAACCTCACGTTCACGTAGCCTAAAAAGTTGAGTCTGTTGTCTCAGATAGTTGGAAAATGCAACCAAGACAAACAAGAAAAGAAATAGAATAATAGCTTTGCGTACGTTGAGTGACCCTTGATATGAGTATATATCCTTTACGTATTCAACTATAATTTGATCATTTTCTCCCAACAGTTCATTAAGCTCGATTGCAAGACTCTCAGGCGAAGCACCATCTTTTAGAATGAAGAAGCACTCTGCATCTCTCTTCATCAATTCCTCATCAGCACATATGAAAATCCCTTCCGGCAAACGAAAGAATGGTTGTTTCGGTGCCGGGTCTTCCATGACATCCTTTACTACATAAGTCCGATCCAACGATTTATTCACAGAATGAGGATGGCTCACATTGACACTTTTGCCTATTGGATTTTCCTTTCCGAACAATTTCTTAGCAAGTTTGGCAGTTAAGACAGTCTCCCCCTCTGCAAGTTTTCCTATTTCCTTGCCGGTATAGACAGATTTGATACCCTGAAATTTCAGGAAACTGCTGTCGATGAGAAAACTTTCATTATATAGTGACCGCTCGTTGTCTTGGCCGGAATTTGCAGTGATATGCATGGGATTCCCTTCTCCAAATTCATAATAATGTATCTCATCTACACTTTTAAACGGGTGCGAGATAATCAATGAAAGTTTCCCAGGAATGGCATATCTGAATCGCCTGCCATCTTCTTTTACTTGATTAAACTGCACTGTGCGGTCAGCATATTTTTGACCTAACAGGTATATGGGTTTTAGAGGCATCAAGATTGATGCTACTATAGCCATCAATGTCAGGCTTACCGCCATAGCACAGATGCTGATGGCTGTCTGGGTCTTGTATTTGTTGAGATTTCGGAGGGAAATCCGGATGTAATGTAGTATCATGATTTATGGTTATTACATGCGTACCTGGGAGACGATGTGACCGTCGAAGAGCTTGACGGTGCGGTTGGCGTAGCCGGCGTCGTGCTGCGAGTGGGTCACCATCACGATCGTGGTGCCTTCCTTGTGGAGCTCGGATAGGAGCTGCATCACTTCCTCGCCGTTTTTCGAGTCGAGGTTTCCGGTGGGCTCGTCGGCGAGAATTATCTTCGGATTTGCTATCACCGCCCTCGCTATCGCCACGCGCTGTTGCTGGCCTCCGGAAAGCTGCGCGGGGAAGTGCTTGTCGCGATGTGAGATATTCATGCGGTCCATCACTTCTTGTACCCGCTTTTTCCTTTCCTTTTTTTGAATACCCATGTAGAGGAGGGGAAGCTCGATGTTTTCCTCCACTGTCAGTTCGTCGATAAGGTTGAAGCTCTGGAATACGAAACCGATTATGCCCTTGCGGACGTTGATGCGGTCGGTCTCTTTCATCTTGCTGACATCCACACCGTTGAGGATATAGGTGCCGTCGGTAGGGGTGTCAAGAAGACCTAAGATGTTCAGCAGGGTGGATTTGCCACAGCCCGAGGGACCCATGATTGCCACGAACTCACCTTCGTTTACTTTCAGACTCACGTTGTCGAGAGCCCAAGTCTCAACTTCTTCCGTACGGAATACTTTCTTGATATTATAAACCTCT
>JAIECF010000036.1 GCA_029068655.1 Muribaculaceae bacterium
ATAATTGACAGCATATCTGGGTTCTTCCTGTTCCGCACGTTCTCTGCCTCAATGTCCTCCACGTAGTTCTCCTCTACCATCCGGCGAATCTTCTCCTTCATGGACTCAGTGAAGATCGTGTTATACACCAGATCGATGAACGCATCAAAGTTCTTCATAGTGTAAGAGATGTTATCCACATCAATCAAGAACTTGATACGGAACAGGGCAGTGATGAGTTCACCCTCGCGATCATACATAGCTTCGAAGAAGTTCAGCTCTTCACACATCTTCGGCAGGTAAGAGGAGTAGGAGAGCTTAGTAACACGCCACTCATTTAGAGCCGCAATCTTCTCATCATCCGCATGCTCCAGCTCCTGATCGAACTTGATGATCATGGTCTTAGGAAGCGAGAAGAATCGTGCATCATCCGGATACAGTTTCCACTTGATCCAGTACGACTCCGCCCCATTAGGGAATGCATGCTTCTTATATTTCCATCGAGGAATCTCGGTAGGTTTCTCGACGTGACGCATGGCTGTAAGTTGTAACATAAACCTTCCTCCTGGTCATAAATATGGGAATCATTTATACAATTTCGCTATGGCATTTCCTAACTCGCGTCTGTTAACCATGGGCATGGATCCAATTCGTACGAACGGATGTTTTTTAGCCAACGCAAGTAGATCATAACGGAATTGTTTTGTACAGCCCTTTTCGTTGTACCGGTAATCATTTGCCAGTATTACATGAGACATAGTCCCATGGAGGTGCTCAACGGCCTTTTGGACTGCTTCTATATCCGAAAATATATACGTGAAATTTTGAACGCCTCTTGGTAATGCGCTTTCCAAATCTCCACTCACGAGTTGATAGTGTATCCCCCGTAATAGTTGATCACAATCTGCTTTGATACCAGGCTCTTTTGTCGGGTGATATATGAAGACTGGGAAATTCATATGCTGAGCGCGATATACTCCGAATAGTTTGGTAACGTTTAGCGGTGCTGCTATTGTATAGATAGATGGATCACTTGCAAGGATCCTATGATATAACTCATCCAGATCCGCATGGTCAAAATAATGCTCATAATCTAATGAATAGAGCGGGTTGATGTGACCACGACGAACATACCACTCAACCAATGAATGGTTTGTAAACTCCTTCAAAATGCTGAGAGGAAGTCCGTATGACTGGTCTGTGAGTAACATCTTCTCGATAGCATAGAGACCAATTGGTTTGATAACGTCAGCATACTGGATGAAGAACCCACCTCCACCAGCAAAAAAAATATTTGTATCGATATTCACATTGGTAGGTATCATGGGAACCACCTCCCATATTCATAGAGTTGAAACGAGGGGAGGAACTTCCTCCCCTCGTTTCTATGCCGTTTACTGCGGCAGCTGATAACCGCTAATACCCTGGGGGTTCTGCTGGCTACCCGGCTGCCACTGCTGCTGCCCATTGGGAACAAACGGCTGCTGAGGCTGCCATTGCTGTTTGGGCTGCTGATAGGAGGCGCCACTATACTGGGGCTTCCCCTGACCTTGTGCCTGCTGAAGAGCAGCGTAATCCTCGGTCAGCTTATCCAGATGGCGATCCGCATTGATACCAGTCAGGTAGCCTTCAATCGTCTTGGCAAACGCACCGAGCTCGCTCTCGATCGTCTTGACGACGGGCTGACCGTTCTCATACACTGTGATGTCGATGGTATGGAACCGGAACGGGATGACGACGTTGTTCTTGGTGATCGCAAAGATCGTCTCGTACTTTCCGCTCTGGCCGATCATTCGCTTGATACTCAGTTGGGCATTGCCGGCGCACGGAATACTCATGTCCACATCCGTGATCTTGCCGTCCAAGATATCCTTTGCCACCTTGTACAGAGCATATGCCCCATCGATACCGGTACTGGTAGACTGCTGGTTCTTGAAGTCGTACTTGGACCGTCCGGTGGGGTCCTTACCCCTGAAGGGAGAGAACTGGAAGGAGAGCGACGTGTTGAAGAACTTGATGTTCAGATAGCTCATACCCTCCGAGAACATGTTCCGAATCTGGGTTGACGTTGTCGTGCGCGGTTTGTTGTCAAACTTCGCCATGATTATCCTCCTCACTTGTTATTTCAGGCGGGGCTTTTCCATCCATGACTTTCTTCACGTCGCCACGGAATCCATAGAGTAGGGTTGCCTCATTAATAACCTCCACCTGGAATTCTTCATTGCGATAGAAGCGCGGACTGTACTTCCGCAGGAAATTGCCGGTTACTTTCAGCCCATCAAACAGTTGGATGATAGTATCTGCTTTCAGGGACTTCAGGAACTCCGTCGGACCCATCTCAGTGAACAGAGGTGAGTAGTAGACCATCATGTTCTGGACTCGATTGAAGTATTCCCGATCATCTGTGATGACTGTATCACCCAGCCGCTTGATAACGTCGTATGCAATGACCTGAGTAAAGTTTTTCTTAGCTCCCAGGATGAAGAATTCATACAGCTCTCGTAGAATGATCTCGATCTCGTTGTAATCGCGATCTTCACTGTCGATCTCCTGAATCGTTAACATGAGCTTCACCTTGAACAGCTCGGCCATCATATCAACGAACCCAATCTCAATGCGATCCAGTACCTCCAGCAACTCCTGATGGTTATTCTCATCCTCGTCTGTCTTAACAATGTTCCGTGACTCCTGGAGCTGGGTATAGAAGATATCGACATAATCAATCGAGTCTTCCATGGCGATATAATCG
>JAIECF010000037.1 GCA_029068655.1 Muribaculaceae bacterium
GGTATTCACATCAATAAGAATGCCGAAAACCGAAGCGCCCCGGGACTCTCCTTGACCGGATAATTTCCGATCTTTCCGGGATTGTCTAACCAAAAATTGTTTTTATGAACTTTAAACTCAAAAGTGCGGGATTCCTTCTTGCAGTTGTAGGCACGCTGTGGCTTACATCTGCGGTTTCTACAAAAAATGTCCCGCTTGAGGTCGGCAATCAGGCCCCGGAAATCTCAATTACTGATAGCAATGGAGAGTCTCTTCTGCTTTCAGATTTGAAAGGTGATGACGTTATCGTAAATTTCTGGAGTATTAATGATGCGGAAAGTCGCATATTGAATGTCCGACTCGCACGAGAAGCCGAGAAAACCGGTGCAAAATACATCGGGATGTGTATAGACTCAGACCGTCAGCTTGCTGCAGAAGTCATGAAGGCTGATAGAGTCTCTACCGACAATCTTTATTTTGCGGACCGTCAGGTGACTGATGAGTACCAGCTTGCAAAAGGAACTCGGACTGTTAAAATTGACCCTTACGGCATTGTTGCCGCTATTGATTGAAGAAAGCATCCCCTGATGGGATGCTTTTTTCGTTAGTGCCGCTTAGCGGTTTCATTCGACTTCGAAGAGGATATTTATTACACAAGACTTGAGTTTTTCTTACCCCTTGTGAACAGAGTTGGCACGGTATTTGTTAATATTTTCGAAAAACACTAAATTTAATACTTATGAACTTCAATAATTTCACAATTAAGTCGCAGGAAGTCATTCAGAAAGCGATTGACTACACACAGCAGGCAGACCAGCAGCAGATTGAGCCTGTCCACATCCTGAAGGCGATTATTTCAGAAAGTGAGACTATTGTCAACTTCATCTTCCAGAAACTTGGAGCCAACCTCAACGCCGTCAATATGGCGATTGAAGCCGACATAAAGTCTCTTCCGAAGGTAAGCGGCGCCGACGTGGTGCTCAGCCGAGAATCGAACGAGGCTATGCGCAAGGCACAGGACTACGCGAAGAAGAACGGCGATGAATATGTCTCTGTCGAGGCCATGCTGATGGGTATCCTTCAGACAAAGTGCAATGCTTCTCGCATTCTCAAGGATGCAGGCATCACTGAAAATGGTCTTGACGCAGCCATCAAGGAACTCCGCAAAGGCAATAAGGTGACCGGTCAAAGTGCCGAGGAGTCTTATCAGGCCCTTAGTAAATACGCCATCAACCTCAATGACCGCGCCCGTAACGGTAAACTTGATCCGGTGATCGGACGTGACGAAGAAATCCGTCGTGTACTTCAGATCCTCTCGCGCAGGACTAAGAATAATCCTATGCTTGTAGGTGAACCGGGTACCGGTAAGACTGCGATTGCTGAAGGTCTCGCTCAGCGTATCGTACGCGGTGATGTGCCTGAAAACCTTAAATCGAAGCAGATATTCTCCCTTGATATGGGTGCCTTAGTAGCTGGTGCTAAATATAAGGGTGAATTCGAGGAACGACTGAAAGCCATCGTCAATGAGGTGACTCAGAGTGATGGCGAGATTATACTCTTTATAGATGAGATCCATACCCTGGTAGGGGCCGGTAAGGGTGAGGGCGCGATGGATGCGGCCAATATCCTTAAGCCTGCGCTTGCCCGAGGTGAGCTCCGTAGCATCGGCGCCACAACACTCGACGAGTTCCAGAAATATTTCGAGAAAGACAAGGCCCTTGAGCGCCGTTTCCAAAAGGTAATGGTAGATGAGCCTGACGAGCTCGCTGCGATATCTATTCTTCGTGGTCTGAAAGAGCGTTACGAGAACCACCACAAGGTTCGTATCATGGACGAGGCGATCATTGCTGCCGTTCAACTCAGTGTACGCTACATTACAGATCGTTTCCTTCCTGATAAAGCTATCGATCTCGTGGATGAGGCCGCTTCTAAGCTTCGCCTTGAGATGGACTCGATGCCACAGGCTCTCGATGACGCGACCCGCAAGATACAGCAGCTTGAGATAGAACGTGAGGCTCTCAAGCGTGAGGACAACCAGTATCGTCTTAAAGAAATTGACGAGGAACTTGCAAATATCCGGGATACCCAGAAGTCACTCAAGGCCAAATGGCAGGCTGAGAAGAACGAGATCGACAAGATTCAGCAGAATAAGATCGACATCGAGCAGCTCAATATTGAGGCTGAGCGTGCTGAGCGCGAGGGTGACTATGGTAAGGTTGCCGAGATCCGGTATTCGAAGATCAAGCAGAAACAGGATGAGATCGCAGCTACTCAGGAGAAATTACGTCAGCTTCAGGGTGAGAGCGCGATGATCAAAGAGGAGGTTGATGCAGAGGATATAGCTGAGGTTGTAAGTCGCTGGACCGGTATCCCTGTGAAGAAGATGGCTCAGAGCGAACAGGAGAAACTGCTCCATCTTGAGGAAGAGCTTCACAAAAGAGTGGTAGGTCAGGAAGATGCCATACGTGCCGTCAGTGAGGCTGTTCGTCGCTCCCGCGCCGGCCTTAATGATCCGCGCCGTCCTCTCGGTTCGTTTATCTTCCTCGGTACGACCGGTGTTGGTAAGACCGAGCTTGCCAAAGCTCTTGCTGAATATCTCTTTGACGACGAGGATATGATGACGCGTATCGATATGTCCGAATACATGGAGAAGCACTCCGTGAGTCGTCTTGTCGGAGCGCCTCCGGGATATGTAGGTTACGAAGAGGGTGGTCAGCTTACCGAGGCAGTGCGTCGCAAGCCTTACAGCGTCGTGCTCTTCGATGAGATCGAGAAGGCTAATCCTGATGTTTTCAACATCCTTCTTCAGGTGCTTGATGACGGTCGTCTGACCGACAATAAGGGCAGGTTCATCAACTTCAAGAACACTATTATCATCATGACCTCCAACGAGGGCTCGCCGATCATCCGCGAGAACTTCAAGGGCTTTGATGAGAAGAAGGAGGATGAGCGCGAGAATATCATCTACCAGACCAAACAGGATGTCCTCGACCTGCTTAAGCAGAAGATCCGTCCTGAGTTCCTCAACCGTATCGACGAGATAGTAATGTTTACTCCGCTCAACAAGAAGGAAATTGAGGAGATCGTAGGCATTCAGGTACGCAGTGTCCAGAAGATGCTTGAGTCCAATGGTGTCAAGCTTGAGGTCACCAAGCCAGCCATGGAACTTCTTGCAGAAGACGGTTACGATCCTGAATTCGGTGCCCGTCCTGTCAAGCGTACCATCCAGCGTCTTGTCCTCAACCAGCTTGCTAAGGATATCCTTGCTCAGAAGGTCAACCGAGATCATCCGATTGTCATCGACGTCAAAGACGATCAGCTCGTCTTCCGTAACTAATTACTATAAGAGATTTGAAACAAGAGGGACTTCCGTTTGGAAGTCCCTCTTATCTCTATGGTAGAAGCTTAAGTTCGGTTCAGGTGTCCTATCCGGTTCAGGTATCCTTTTCTGAGTTGATGTTCGGTTCTGTATAGGTTTGTTTTGTCCGGTATTTGTCTATTTTTCAGCTCGGAGAGCTGTTATTATGTCGAAACCCCAGGCTTCAGCCTGGGGAAAATAAGACAGCGACTCAGTAGCCTCGGAGAGGCGATTTATTATAGAGTCCGTAGCATTCGCACTCTCTGAAGAAACTGAAAATTTCCACTTTTATTTGCATGGTACGAAAAAGAATTATAATTTTGTAGTCGCAGACCGCACTGCGGAAGCCCGGTCAAGGGTAATGCGGGGTGGGTTTTGCAGACATAATTGAAAAGCGTTTACTTGACGCTCTTTATTATCATACCTATTTGGTTGATTACATTAGAATTAAACTTATATGGTTTAATTG
>JAIECF010000038.1 GCA_029068655.1 Muribaculaceae bacterium
ACGATATTGTCTGCCCATGTATGCAAATCCGGTGCCTAACTCCACAAGGAATTTTGTCACGTTGGCGACAAGAGCATCTTCCAGTTCCCTTTCATTGTAATTCTCCGTCATGGTCAGGAAATTGAATACGTATGGGTCTTTGGTTGTCTGCTGGGCAAGGTCGCTTTGTAAGGCGGGCAGCGTCTTACTGAAATTGGTAATGGCTTTCGCTTGACGCTCAAATAAGTCTGTACTGAGAAAATTCAGCAGCATATCACGCCCCCAGCTATTTTCGATGACCTTTCGGACAAAGAAGAGAGCCTTATGAGGATTCTTCTTACATTTGGATACTATTCGGCATTGATGATCCCACGGGATAGAACAGATTTCCCTCAATAAATCGTTAGCACACTGCCGACGATTAGGCTCGGAAGAATTTGCAGCAGCCTGCTGCAAATTCTCAATGAGTGGATTATATGTGCGATAAAAGTCATACATGTTTCTTAGATTTCTTTCGGAAAAGCCTTTCTCCTCAGGCATTTCCGACCTCAAATCAAGGCTCAGCGTTTTGTAGAATCCGGAGCCGTAGGTGTTGGCGTATTGCTTGTCTGCAATGTCGCGGCCTAAGCTCCAGTAATATTCAAGTAATGTCCGATTGGCGTCAATGGAGGCTTTCAGACGAGCGGAGAGGTATCGCTGTTTGAGTTCTTTAACCCAACTGCGATAATCATTGTTTTTTGAGAGGTCTAATATCGGTTTCATTATGTCTGATTTTTTCTAAGTTATTAGTATCAGTCAAGGAGGCTGACAAGTTCTTTCTTCATGTCTTCGTCGATGTCGCGGTAGCGGGCGAAGGCTCGGCTACCTTCGGAATGTCCACTGAGAGTGCCGACAAGGTTGGGATCGGTTGCTTTAAACACTCAGGAATGCTAATAAGGTAGAGGAAAGAGGATTGGCTTTTAGCCGATAACGAAGAAGAGTTGTTAGGAATTGATAAGGTTCTGTATCGTCTTCAGTCACGATCTTTGCATAGTTGCAGCCTATCATTATACCTTTTACCGTTGCACGAGTATATATAACTTTATCTTCAATGGGAATCTGCGTCCAATAAAGATACCCCGGTAAATCAAACGTTTGAAATCCTTCGTATTCTTTTCTTTCAGCAAGCGCCATTACCTCCTTGATAGGTTTATCTTTGATTATTTCACCAATTTCTTCTACTATTTCCGGAGTAAGTTGTCTTTTGTCCGGAGAAATAGTAGAAAAATCCTTTAGCAGCGAGTAAATATCAGTACCGTTGAAGCAATCTTTAATAAGAATGATAATAGCTGTATCGGTCTGATATATTTCATAAATATCCTCGGGATATGATGAATATAAGTCTTTAAGCCTAAAATCATTAATAGTTTTTCCCCATAGACTTTTTTTTATTGTATTGTCTAGATCCTTAAGTGATATTGCAATAAGTGTTGCAATACCATAGCATGAATATCTTCCCATAAAAATTAATATTTTTGCTTATATATTCTTATATATCATAGAACTATAAATTACTCTGAAGCCAAAGGCAAAATTAGTAAATTTTTCTGAGATAATGCTATAAACCAGTCAGAAATTTTGTGATCAGAGTGTTGCTTCATCTTCGACAAACCGGATGCGCTGTGGGGGAGGGGTGAACCTTCCCTCTGGCATGGGTGTTTTTACTTTGGAAATCATAAAAATATTAATTGCTATGAAAAAGACACTTCTTACATTGATAGCCCTTGTAAGCATGGCATTCGGGGCTTCGGCTATGAGCCTTAAGGATGCCTATAAGGCCCTTTCGAATATTCCGAACGTAACGGTCGCAAATCCCGACTATAACCTGCCGATGGATATCTCGGCGATGCCGGACTATGGCTTTACCCTTACGGAGGGGAATCTTGCAGCCGGATACAACATGAAAGCCGCTCAGATCAAGGAGACCGGTGATGCCGCTTTTACAATCCTCAATCAGGTGCCTATGTTGCGTATCATCAACGGTGGATGCAACAATCTGGTGGCCGGCTTTGTATATGCCGAACCTACAGGTGAGAATAGCAATGATGTGCTGATCGCTGCCATGAGCGGGTATCGCGGATCAGTAGTATTCATGTATGTGCAGAATGTGCCGGATGCAACGTGTGAGGCTCTCCAGATGGCTCCCGTGGAGATTGAAGGCAGTTATTTCTCTCTTAAGGCTAAACTCAATGGGAATGACGAGTTTAATATCATACTGAATAAGGCTCGATAATATTATCCTTTTTTTTAAATACTTGGTGCCGGATTGTCAGCGAGGGCTGATGGTCCGGTGTCTTTTATCGTGGGGTGAGGGAGCTTGATTTGGCAGGATGAATCATGATTTAGCATGAAGGAGCTTTATTGATCTTGAAGACGCTTGATTATTTGTTGGAATTTTGGTAAATTTGCGGTATGGAAAAGGATTTCAAGCTGATGGCGGCGCCTCTGCAGGGATTGACTGAGGCGCCGTGGAGGAGCGGGCATTTCCGGCTTTTCGGCGAAAGGCAGGGAGATGTAGAATATTTCACGCCCTTTATCCGTGTGGAGAAGGGGGAGGTGCGAAAACGGGATTTAAGGGATTTCACTTCCGAGTTGAATGAAGGCCTCAACCTTACTCCTCAGATCATCTTCCGGGATGTGGAGGAATGGAGGCTGCTGGTAGATACGCTTGTGGATGCGGGTGCTAAACGCATAGATATGAATATGGGTTGTCCGTTTCCGCCGCAGGTGAGGAAGGGGAGAGGAGCAGGGTTGCTTTCGCATCCCAAGATATTAGCTGAGATTAGTGAGGCTATGAGGCAATATGCCGATTCTGTTGAGTTTTCGGTAAAGATGCGTCTTGGGGTGAATGATGCGAATGAAGCGTTGGGATTGGTGGAGATCCTGAATTCGATGCAGCTGAGGCATGTGACGGTGCATCCGCGTACCGCATCGCAGCAATATAAGGGGGAGCTGCATCCGGATGCTTTGTCTGATTTTGCAGCAGGTTTGCGTCATCCTGTCATTTTCAACGGAGAGGTCTCTGACCCTTCTGAAATCGAAGCTTTGGTAGAGAAGTTTGATGGAGTAATGGCGGGGAGGGGACTCTTGAGACGGCCAACGCTGTTTGCGGAGTATCGTGCCGGACTGGAGCTGACGGTTGAAGAGCGTGAACGGTGTTGGCTGGAGCTGATCAAAGGGACAACTGCCGTGCTTGAGAAGATGCTTTGCGGAGCAGCGCAGCTGAGAGACAAGACGAGGCCTTATTGGGAGTATGCTCCTGCTACGATGGATAGGAAGATTGTAAAATACGGGAAAAAGAACGGAATGGGTAGCACTTGAATTTGATTGGCCCGAGATTTCGGTGCCGCATATCGGGATTGATTTCGGGCTTACGCCCTCAACACAGTGTAGGGATTCTTGTGTCTGATAATAAAAAGAGGGATCCGCCGCGGCGGATCCCTGAAAGTTATGGATTTAGTATATGTTGTCAGCTGTGGAGAAGTTGGTTGACGCGGGCTTGGACGAGCTGGTAGTCCGCGCCGAGCTTCTGCGCACGGCCGGGATTGTTGCCATAGTCACCATGAATCACTTCAAGAGCCTCTTTTTCGATTCTGTCCATATCAGCCTTCGACATCGAGGCTGCAGGGGTGGCCTGAGGTTTCACTGCCGGAGCCTTTGCGGCAAGCTTCGCCGGAGAAGCGGCTACCTTGGCGTAAGGAGTGTGTTAAGGTGAATATTTGTCAGGAAAACGTGTTGGAAAGAGGATGGGTTCTGGGAGGATCTAATCTTTAATGAAATTCTTACAAAAATGCAATAAACGCCGGGCATGCTCGGCTAACTATCCCAGACAGGCGAAATGAAAAACCCCCGGCTTCAGCCGGGGGCCGTAAAAAAGAGACGGTGACTTAGTTGAGGAAGCCTGCGAGGCGGGTGAAGAAGGATGGGTCTTCGCCTGTGGTGAGGTCTACGAGCCTGCCTTCGGGATTGATGATAGCCTTGGTCGGGAACCCGGTGATGTTGTAGGCCTCATAGAGGGCGCGGTCGTTGCCGTTGTAGAGGTTGAGCCAGGGGAGCTCATGCTTCTTGACTCCTTCGCGCCAGTCTTCTTCCGACTCGTTGCAGTCGATGCCGATGACTACGAGTTTGTCGCCGTATTTCTTATATGCCTCCTTCAATGCGGGGAAACCCTTGACGCACCATCCGCACCACGATCCCCAGAAGTCGAGAACGACCCATTTGCCCTTGAAGTCGGAAAGACTCACCATCTTGCCGTTGAGGTCAGGAAGGGTGAAGGCCGGAGCCTCGAGCTTGCCTGAGGCTACCTCGGCCTGGCGGGCTTCCTCCTCCTCGCGCTGGCTCTGCATTTCTTCTACATCCTTGTTGTAGGCCTCGGCCCACGGCATGAGGATAGACTTCTTGGCCTCGGGAGTCATGGAGTCGTAATATTTCTTGAAATCATCTCCGCTGAGGTCGGTGATGACATAAGGAACTGCAGGACTGTTCGGATTGTCGGCAACGAATTTCTTGATCGCTTCATCCTGGCGATTGATGTGCGCCTTCATCTGCTCCTGCAGCTCTTCCGAAGACATGTCTGAATTGCGGCTGACAAGGTCCATATATTCCTGCTGTATAGGATTGACAACGGCATGATATGCCATGATGTCTTCCATGAGCTGTGAACCCTTGACATCGAAGGCCAGAGGATCGAAACTCTCTATAATAACCGTCAGTGTTTCGTCCGGGGCGGCATAGAATTCGGGTTGTATGGTGGCCATCACCGGGGGCTCTATACTGTAGCGGGAAGGGCCGGCGGGATCCAGCTTAAGTTTGGCCACTCCGTCTTTCACAGCGAGAGTGTCGTAGATTACGGTCAGGTCTTCCACCTGAGTGGCTTCAAACATATTCTTGATTGTAATGTGGCTTACGACGAGGGAATTCTCTGAGAAGTTGGCCGGGAGCTCGATAGTCGCGGTTCCCTTGTCGGAGGAGCAGGAGGCCAGAAGAAGGCCGACAGCTGCTGATAAGAGTACTTTCTTCATTTCTATCTTTGTTTATATTAAGTGGTTTTTTCTGTTGAGACTGAAAATATAAC
>JAIECF010000039.1 GCA_029068655.1 Muribaculaceae bacterium
TTTCATTTCGTTATGGTAATCGCGGGCCTTCTTGAGGTCGTAATCATACTGCCTGCGCTGAGCCGGCGAGAGCGTAGCCAGATTCGCCACCTTCGCCAGACGGTTGAATATATCCTGATGTGAAGTGAAAGCCATTGTCTCCATAGAAGCCATGTGTGTTAAATTATACATCCATTCATCAAAAAGCGTCTTGCAATCCTCCTTCCTCTTATCGAAAGCCGGCAACTGTATGAACGCAGCATGCATGAAGTCCCCTATCGGCTTATGGGTTTCCGAATCCGTCATCTTCATAAAGGTGACCAACTTCCTGTCAAGCCCCTTTATGAAGAAATTCGAGAAAATCACCCCGACCACAGGAATGAAATCATAATCCCAATATTCCCGTTCCTCCATTTCAAATTTCTCAGACCCTGCATATTCTATGTCCGATGTCTTAGACCCGGCATACTCCATGTCGGATATCTCAGACCCGGAATCGTCTGAAAGAAGATCCGCCTGTTTAGTCACACCATCCTCCCTACGCTCTTTGAGGCTCTTCTGCCCCTTGTATCCCTGTTCGGCGATGCCACGGCAGAAGTAATAGAAGGCTCTCTTAAGGAAGTACTCCTGCTCGTTGAGCTGCATCTCCAGGATAAACTTATGTCCCGTCGAAGTCTGGCAATGTATGTCATAGACTATAGATTTTCCCTCATCCCACTCCCTGACTCTCTCCGAAGGGAGATACTTCACGGTCTTTATTTTCGAAAGCACGGGATCATCGGCAAACAAGCCATTTAGAAAGGAGACAAGCAACTCCTCCGAAACATGTTCTGTACCGAAGATTATCTTGAAGCCGGTGTCAGTGAATGGATTGATGAATACTGTCATACAATACGCTGATTTGATGTTTGATTTACAAAGATAGTCAAGATATTTGACCAATGCAAATAAATTTCTTAAATAACTTGGCAAAATACGGCCGAGTGCATTAATCCTTAGGTTGATTATTTGTTTCCCAACTTCGGATGCTACCTGTAATGCTGACTGCAAGACTGTTATGGAAGGTTACTCTTGTAAATTCGACGATGATGACAGGGACACAAAATCTCAGCAAGAAAGCACCGGATCTCTCTGTATCAGTGTGATACTTTGCAAACCAACTGAGAAGAACTGTGAGATGAGTCAGAAAATCTGTGAAGGACCTACAAGATACAAAGGCTGTGTTGAGTCAGTTGACAATTGTGTTCCTACTGCATGTATTAATCCATCTGTTGATTACTGCCTTCAGACAGAAGTATACTGTAATTCAGAGAATATGGAAGAAGGATGTGCAATTAGAAGGTTGTGAGACATACATGCTTTGTAATACGCCATCTGTTAATGTTTGTGTTAAACCGGATGACTGATTCTTGATTTCTCTCCTCTGATCCGCAAAAAACTTTCAATTGGATAATTCTGAGAAATCCACAAAAAAGACACCATCAACAATGAGAGGGCACTGAAAAAGTAAGTATTTTTCAGTTCGTACTAAACGGAGGCCAAAATCAAGAACTCGCCAAGTCTTTATCCAAGAATTTGGCGAGTTTTTATTTTAGCCGATTAATTACCTTCAAAAGGCCTTATTTTGGCCATACAGGCTACTGATGACGACATTCAGACTGGGGAAGAGTGTCTCTGTCAGCTCAATCGGAGGATTCTCTTGATATTTGCAGCAAAAATCACCATTGCGCCTTGCATACGCATACAGTCCAACCCATACGAGTCAGCCCTATCGTATCCAAATACATTTTTCAGTTCTGAGTTTTTAGCCTCAATCTTGTATCTGACCTTGGCTTTTGTCCGGAACCCATCTGACTTTTCGAAGTCTGCCTGCTGTTGGTGTTCCTCTGATTTTATCTGAACAGAATAAGTCTTGCTCCTGGCTCCTTCCTTATAGCAGCCGTTCCGTCTGGAACATATCTTGCATTTGTCCACATCAAAAAAGAAAACTAGTGATTGATTCTGCCCTTGGCCTTTCTTGCCTTGTCTGGCTTTTCTTATCGCCATGTGACCTGCGGGGCAGACGAACATTCCGGCATCTTTGTTGTAATCAAACCGATCTTCCTCTTTTCGTGTCCCATTACTGATTGTTGGATTCAGACGGGCCACAAGTTCAAAACCGTTTTCTTCATCATTAGAAAGCTTGATATTGTCCTTGCCGGAATACGCAGCGTCGCCGACAACTGTTTCCACAACCATTCCGTTCGCACGGCTTTGCTCAACCAATTCTTCAAGCTGAGGGCCATCGCCCTTTTCTCCAGAAGTGACAGTAGCCGCTGTGATGATACGCTCGTCGCTCATAGCGATATGGGTCTTGTAACCGAAGAATGCATCATCCTCGCTTTTATGCCCGACTCTTGCGTCTTCGTCTTTTGATGTCACATAATGATCCTCGATGTCTGAGAGCACCTCCTTAAGCATATTGATACGCTCCTTAATTTTGGGAACCTCAGCGAGTGTCGGATTGGAGTTGACAACATCAAGCAGCCCCTTGGTGTAGTCAAGCTCATGCTCGAGCTCATCATCAGTGTTCTTCGACGGCAATTTGTCCTTGATAGACTCATCCGATTCATACAGGCTCTTACGCAGCTGCTTAGATCGGAGCCTGAGTATTTCGACCGGAGAGTAAGGGTTGCTCCTCGAACCGGTATGGGTGGCGTCAACTATTATGGTGCGGGATGTGATTATGCCTTTCTCTATCGCAATCTTTACAGTCTTGCCGATTAACAGATTCAAGAGATCCTTGTCCTTAAGCCGCAACTTACGGAACTTGCATAGAGAACTGGGGTTTATCAGGTCTGTGTTCTCCGGCGTCATGCCAAGAAAATATTTGAACGACATATCGTACCTGCTCCTCTCGACAACATCAACGTCTGATATGTCATAGATGGTCTTCAACAGAAGATACTTGAACATCATCACCGGGCTTTCTGCCATGCGGCCATTGTCATGGCAATACTTGTCCATGAGTTCCTTTTGAATAAAAGAAAAGTCCACAAGGTCATTGATTCTGCGCAAAAGATTGTCCTGCGGAATTATCAAATCGTAGAGTTCGCTGTAGTCACTGAACTGGATAGTCTGTTGAAGAGGTAACATATCGGCCTGTTTTTATACCTATAAAGGTACAAAAAAATCGGCACATAGACAAGTCTTTTACTCGTTATGTGCCGATTTAATCAATTTAATTTAGCCCTATGCTTCGGTGAGGGACTTTTTCAGTGCCCTC
>JAIECF010000004.1 GCA_029068655.1 Muribaculaceae bacterium
GCCTTGGCGGGCGCTTACTTCAGGGAGCTGGTATGGTCCAGATCAACCGCAGCAGCAGTAGCGGCGGAAACCTGCTCGGCGGCGCTGGCAGCCTTGGCGCAGTCCTCGTTGTCGCACACAGTGGCGGAGGCCAGATCAGCGGTGATCTCCTTGGGCGGGATCGCGAACATCTTCTTGCAGATCTTGCAGTTAATGCACAGGGAGCCGGACTCGGGATCCGTGCCTTCTTTAACCAGATACTTACTAGGAATGAGCATTTCAATTACCTCCGTAATACATAATATATGTAGACCGGCTCACGCAAGCGAGACGGGTTCTACCGATGTTTGATCAATACTGACCAGTGACGCACGATATGACATGAATGGAAATGTAAACGATGATCCAATGCTCATATCGTCATCCACTTTCCCATTCAGTTCTGCGCGGTAAGTATAATCAATGTGGCCGCGCACGGTAATGATATCTCCCAGATGGAGAGTTGCCATGTCATCTTTAGTCAGGTAAACTCTGACATCATCAATCAGCGGATATGTATCACCAGGATCCAAGTTAATGTAGCAATAGCTGCTATTGGATTCCGCTCGAATCAGAGTCACAGTACCTTGAATGGCATTGTATCCTTCCACCAGTTTCGCTCTGGCAATCGGGTTAGTTTCCTGAGCGTACTCCGGCGGAAGTATCTTTGTGGTGGGTTCGCCACGCCAGACATAGTTCCATACAATCCCAAGGATCAGGGATAGCGCAATCACACTAAACAGTGCAACGTGTGTCAATACTTTCTTTTTATCTTCCATCATATTTGCTACCTCGTTGTCATGTTGGCTACCACAAATGTGAATACGATTTGGATAATGTGGAAGAACTGATCATCCACCAGATTGATAGATTGCTTATTCGCTTTCTGGTTATCGATATATGCATGACAGATCCCGTTGAATATCCATAACAGCTCAGGGATTCCAGCAGCTACATAATCCCGCATGAATAACGGGAACATAATTGCAGATGCCCAGAAGAATGAGTGCATGGTGAGTGCAGCTAAGTAATCATACTTGCACCTACCATGTTCACCCATGTACTCCGGGTAATATTTGTTCCACCAACTTTTCTGCTTCATGTCTGCCATAATGCCCTGAAGAACGAAGTCCGTTAATACATGCATGAAGATCATTACGATCAACGGTTTCAGATTCACCTGAACACCTCCTAAAGAATGAGTGGATGCCCGGGGCCGTACATAGGCCCCGGGTATCCGTCTTCATTTGTCCGCGGGTATACACCGCTTGATCATGGCGGTTGCGTCCCGCAGAATTTATATGGAAAGAGATAAGGATGCGCGGCCTCGCACGGCGCCAATGCCCGGCCAATCTTCTTCAATGGTGGCCACCTTTGTGGGGCGGGGCGTAACGGAGCTCAACCGCCGGCAGGCCTGCGGATGGTGTATGAGTAGCGGCTCAACCCAAAACCGCTTCAGGAGGTACCTATTCCGCGGCCGCCAAATCACAAGCAGGTCTGCTCCCGGATGGGGCGCTTCTAGCCAGGCGATAACGGCAATCCTTATCTCAATCCAACGAGAGAATATATAAGCGAAACATATATATTGCTACCTGGTATCTGCTTCGCCTATTACATATCTATGTTATCAACGTCAATATAATTTAATAACGCCCACTGACATTAATAACACATGAGAGGAGTTTGCTATATGAAACTTGATAATGCAGTCCGCATATTTACTGAGAAGTATGATGCGGAAGCAATGGGCTCTATCGACCAACTCTCCAATGAGTTCGGACTGGTTGCAAATCGCCACACCATGCCTGCGATTGCCTTACAGGAAGCCTTCGACAAATTCGGTGCCTATCTGGAGGGATATGGTCAGTACAAGATCCGCTGCATGAACGACCCGAAGGCCAGCTCTCAGGAGCATATCAAAGAGGCTACTGAGAAGTTCATGGGAACTCTGCTGGGAAAGACCGACCTACCATATGCGGAAGTGGCCAACTTCGTTAAGAGCTACGCTGAGGGAGTACAGAAGATGATTCCCAGAGTGGAAGCCGTTAAGTCCGCCATGATGGAGGCAAATGTTGATGCGGAGTGCATCGGGGACGTGAACACATTTGCTGATCAGTTTATGGAAAAGGTCGATGCTGCTTTCTATCCGGTGATGGAATCTATCCTGTTGGCAAGTGGTTACACCACCCACAAGGCGCTCAGCAGAGAAGCCCAAATGGCAAGAGGTCCTGCTCCGGTATTCCTGTAAATAATGTAGCATCCGGGGAGGGATCAGTCCCTCCCCGGATATGTATCGCTTAGGAGCCGTACCGATAGAAGTTGCGGCGATGATACTTCTCGAACTTGTCGAGATCGGTCCAGAGGATCGCGAACTCTGGCATCTTAGACACCCAGAACTTGTACAGACCATCCTCCTGCAGAACCTGCTCGCCGCTGAACTCCGGTGGGTACTTGATCTGCCTTGCGATGGCACGCCACTTCTGCTCGATCTCCTTGTAGCAGGCGAGCATGGCGCTGCTACTCTTGCAGCCACGCTTGTTCTGGAGGTCAACGCACTCCCGATTCAGCTCGACCATGAGATAGGAAATAGCATTGAGCTGGGAGTTCTTCATCTCCTCCGCGCTGCACTTCTGGCCGATGAACTCCTTGCAGGAGATGCGATCGCCATACTTGGCTACGTACTCTTTGGCCTTCATGGTTTACACCAGTCCCTTCTTTTTCTTCAGGTTCATGATGATGCGCTCGCAGGCTCCCTGCCCGTAGTTCCGGTCATACAAACGGCCGTCGACCTTGTCGCCGCGGAAGTCCACCTTGATCACGCGGCCGTTGAAGTAGTCTGCGTAGTAGTTGGCAGACTCCAGGAAGCTCCGTGCATCGTCAATGCTCGGCTGCGTGGTGAACTGCCCGAAGAAGCTCATACTCTGAGCATGGGAGCCATTCCACAGTTCCAACAGTAACTCAGCCTTGTCCAGTCCCGTAATGTCGATCATGTCTTGTCCTCCTTAGAGTAGAATAAGGTGTATAGGTATCTCTCCTATACGTAGTAAGAATATATAACTGACTGAAGTTATAAATATTCGCATTGCATAGGAGGTATACTAACGTATGAACATAAGTCAAGCTATTAGTCAGATCAAGATGAGTCTTGGTCTGAATGGGATTACTCTCCCGTTCCAAGATGATGACGGCAGACCAATTCCGACCGAAAACGTGATCCATGATGTACTGAAGACAGTCACCATTCCTACGTTCTCCCAGTTCGTTCCGTGGAAGCGTGAAGCCGAAATCCGCATCAAAGATCTTAAAGTCATTGACAAAAAGAGATGTATCTATGAGCTTCCTGAGTACCTCACATGGACGCCCATCCAGTATGTAGTTACAATTGATATGCCCTACCAGAACACACGTGGTACATGGGGAGACATGGCTCCGGCGTATGG
>JAIECF010000040.1 GCA_029068655.1 Muribaculaceae bacterium
AAAGATACAGGATTTTATATAATGCTCCCTATGATGGGCATTTTACAACGTAATACAAAACCTATAATTAATGAATACGATAAAGAGAACATTGATTATGGCGGTTTGCGCCATTCCGATGTTGGCCATTGGCGCAGACTATCCATGGCTTACATTCAAAATGACTGACGGCACCGAGATATCCGTAGCGGCCGAGGGTCTTGCCATAGACTACATTGATGGAATTCTCCTGCTTAAGTCTCCGACAGTAGATCAATCCTTGCCAATCGATAGGCTTGCTACCATGAGATTCACTGCTTTCGCTGCAGGAGTAGAAGGAACTTCAGAAATTCTTTTATCTGAAGCCGACTATTACGACTTATCAGGGAAAAAGGCCGGTAGATTTATCTCTTCGGATGAAGCGCGAAAGTCGCTTCCTTCAGGAGCATACATAGTCAAGAGCGAAAATAGAACTATTAAGGTTATATTCTGATGGACAAGAAAAAAACTTTTATAACTTCATGCATAACAATGCTCGGGATGAGCATCAACGCACAGTCCATCAATTTCAGTAATGGACAAGTGATTTATAATTTCCCTGCGGAGACAGCGGGAGAAATGATTTTCAAGGGCAACTCAGTTTCTGTAGCAGAGCATATCTTCAACCTTCAGGAATGGTCGAGAATAAATGTGGATGATTCCGCAGTGTCTGACAATATAGTGGAAGTAGGATATTCTGAGTCTGGAGCTATAGTGAAAATAGCGGGCAATATCTCAAAGTATATTGATGCATCTGTTAAAGGAGGCCATGTAGAATTGACACAATCTGATGAGGTATCGGCAGAAACATGTGGAGAAATCACTTATATACTCAAGGGTGAATCTCCGGATGGGTCTCTGACTCTTAACGGTTCTTTTAAATCTACAATTGAACTTCAGGGTCTCAATATTACCAATCCTTCAGGAGCGGCGATCGATATCCAGAACGGAAAACGAATAGCAGTCAGCGCCAAGAACGGCACAGTCAACACTTTGACAGATGGAGCAGGCAGCCAGAAAGCAGCTCTATACTGCAAGGGACATCTTGAGCTGAAAGGCAAAGGGGAACTAAACGTCATGGGCAACCAGTCGCACGCCATAAGCGCAAAGGAATATGTGGAGATCAAGAATCTTACACTCAATATACTTGGAGCAAAGAAAGATGGCATCAACTGCAATCAATATTTCCTTATGGAGAGTGGCACAGTAAGCATCGGCAACACCGGTGACGACGGCATTCAAGTCTCTTTCAAGGATGAGACAGACCGGGAAGCGGAAGACACCGGAACCATTACGATAGCCGGCGGTAAGCTGACTGTGGGAATAACAGCCGATGCAGCGAAATGCCTGAAAGCCGATGGGAATGTAGTGATTTCAGGAGGCACGCTCAATCTGGCATCCTATGCCAACGGTATCTGGGACAGTAGCAAGAAAAAGACGAAGGCTTCTGCTTGCATAGGAGCGGACGGAGACATAACCATCAGTGGAGGAGAACTTGAACTAGAAGCGACCGGTAGCGGCGGCAAGGGTATATCCTGTGATGGCATTTTCTACGGAAATGGCGGTAAGACTACAATTGCCACTACCGGAGGATTGCTCGTATATACCAACGGCTCCCTCAACCATAACTACACCTCGGATGCGGAGAGGATCAATTCAGACTACAAGTCTTCTGCAAAAGGGATCAAGGCAGACGGCGGTGTTGTCATCAACGACGGTGAATACCACGTAACCACAGCCACAAACAATGCGGAAGGAATTGAAAGTAAAATGTCTTTGGAGATTAACGGAGGAACTATCTTCGTCAAGGCCTATGACGACGGCATAAATTCATCCAAGGACTTCCGCGTCAATGGCGGAGACCTTACGGTGATATCAGTAGTCGGAGATGGTCTTGACTCCAACGGCAACCTTTATATCAACGGCGGATATGTGCGCACAATGGGTTCTGGAGGCATGGAGATGGGTCTCGACGCAGCCACGGAAAACGGTTGCGCAGTCTACATCACAGGTGGCACACTACTCGCATTCGGCGGGAGCAACACTTACCCGAATAAAAGTGGATCTACGCAGGCTTTCGTAAGAGGAAGCGGTTCCCTAAAGGCTGATACGGAAGTTTCTGTTAAATCCGGCGACACGGTACTTGCCACGTTCAAAGTTCCAACCGAGTATTCTTCTACAAGAAGCGGTGTGACTTATGGCCCCGGCAACGGGCCTGGGGGTGGCGGTTGGCAACCCGGCGGTGGTTCCGGCAACGGTTCGATCATGATAAGCTGCCCTGACCTCAAATCCGGACAATCCTACACAATAGTAAACGGCACCTCCACCTCAACAGCCACCGCTACCCTAACCTCCTCCGGTCGCTGATAATATTTTTATTCCTATGATCACCCATACGGAAGCATAACCCAAGGTTCCGCTTCCGTATGGGTATCTTTTTTTATAGAAATCCGTTTACAGTTTCCGGCATTTTCTTATTTTCCTTACCACATTAGGACTTATCGGCATTCCGCAAATAGTTTTAAGCATTCAAAAATTAATCTACGTCAACTAAACCCGAAGGGTACTTGTTTTATGATTATTTGAGATGAGTATTAATAATATATAAATATTATGGAAAACAGTAACGGAAAGAAAAAGGTAGCAGATCAGGTAGCCGAAATGATAGCTGAAGCAGGTGTGAAGCACCTTTATGCGATCACGGGAGACAGTCTTAATGATCTTACTGATGCGATCGTAAGGGATGGTCGTGTAAAATTCGTGCACATGCGCCATGAAGAATCGGGAGCATTTGCGGCAAGCGCTGAAGCTCAACTTACAGGTAAACTTGCCGCTTGCGCCGGAAGCAGCGGTCCGGGACATGTACATCTGATCAATGGTCTATATGATGCTCAGCGTAGCAATGCACCGGTATTGGCTATAGCGTCAACTTGTGCTTCCTCTGTGTTCGGCACAGAATATTTTCAGGAGACAAATCCCACTCTCCTATTCTCAAACTGTAATGTCTATAATGAGATGGCCATAACTCCTACGCAGGTGCCGCACATGCTTCAGGCTGCCATGCAGGAGGCTATCGGGCGTGGAGGAGTCGGCATAATCGGACTTCCCACCGATGTAATAGGCCAACCGGCTGTAGAATCATACGCCTCGACAAAGGCACTCTATACAGAGCGTCTTCCGGAGCCTTCAGAAGAAGAGGTTAACGCAGCTGCTGATCTTATCAACAATGCCGCGACAGTGACTATTTTCGCAGGATCGGGTGCAAAGAACGCAGCTGCTCTGGTAAATGATTTATCAGAAAAGCTCAATGCACCTGTGGG